>NZ_JBDJPF010000004.1:0-186720 GCF_054957865.1 Streptomyces xingningensis | reverse complement strand
CGGGCTGAAGTCAGCCCGTCCGGCGTTTGAGGACAGCACGCGCAGCGTGCTGCGGGGTCCGGGGGCCTCCGCCCCCGGTTACGGGAAGGGGCGGGGTGGGGGAGAAAACCCCTACAGCGACCGCAACAGCACCACCGGCCGCTCCACACAATCCGCCACATACCGCAGGAACCCGCCCGCCGTTCCTCCATCGCACACCCGGTGGTCAAAGGTGAACGACAGCTGCACCACCTGCCGCACCGCCAACTCCCCTTGCCACACCCAGGGCTTGGGCACGATCCGCCCCACGCCCAGCATCGCCGCCTCCGGGTGGTTGAGGATCGGTGTGGAGCCGTCCACCCCGAACACCCCGTAGTTGTTGAGGGTGAAGGTGCCTCCGGTCAGCTCCGCCGGGGTGAGCCTGCCCTCCCGGGCCGCCTCGGTCAGCCGGGTGATCTCGGCGGACAGGGCGGCCACACCGAGGGTGTGCGCGTCCCGGACGACCGGCACCACCAGCCCGCGCTCGGTCTGCGCGGCGAAGCCCAGGTGCACCGCGGGCAGCCGCACGATCTCCTGCGCCTCGGTATCGACGGTCGCATTGAGTTCCGGGAACTCCGCGAGCGCCGCCGTACAGATGCGGGCGAGCAGGGCCGGCAGCGAAACCCTGGTCCGTCCCGGGGAGTTCATCGCCTCCCGGGCGGCCAGCAGTTCCGTGGCGTCGGCGTCCACCCAGCAGGTGGCGTCGGGGATCTCCCGGCGGCTGCGGCTGAGCTTCTCCGCGACCGCCCCGCGCAGACCGCGCAGCGGTATCCGCGAGCCCTCCGCGACGGGCCGCGCAGGCTGTGCGGACCGGGCGGGCTGGGCCGCCCGGTCCACGTCGGCCCGCAGGATCAGCCCGTCCGGCCCGCTGCCCCGCACCCGGCTCAGGTCGACCCCGCGCTCCCGGGCGAGGCGCCGCACCAGCGGGGAGATCACCGCGACGGCCGGCCGGCCGGATCCGGCGGCCGCGGCCGGTGGCCGGACCCTGGCCCGTCGGGCGGCAGGCGCCCGGGTGCCATAGCCGACCAGCACATTGCCGGAGCCCTCGGCAGCCGCAGGGCCCCCGGCGGCCGCGGAGCCTTCCGCGGCCGCGGGGCCCTCGGCCCCGTCGGGCCCCCCGGCGCCGTCCAGGCCATCGGCGCCCACCGCGACCGTCAACAGCGGTGCCCCCACCGGCAGTTCCGTGCCCTCCTCGCCGAACCGGGCGGTGACCACACCCCCGTAGGGGGACGGCACATCGACCATCGCCTTCGCCGTCTCGACCTCCACCACCGGCTGGTCGACGGCCACCACCTCGCCGACGGCGACCAGCCAGCGCACCACCGTGGCCTCGGTGAGGCCCTCACCGAGGTCCGGAAGAGTGAACTCGCGTACCACGGCCATCAGTTCGCACCCCCTGCGGTCCATTCGGATTCCCACTGCAGCCGGGCGACCGCGTCCAGGATCCGGTCCACGCCCGGCAGATGGTGCTGCTCCAGCAACGGCGGCGGATACGGGATGTCGAACCCGGTGACCCGCAGCACCGGCGCCTGAAGATGGTGGAAGCACCGCTCGGTGATCGACGCGGCCAGCTCCCCGCCCGGCCCGCCGAACCCGGTCGCCTCATGGACCACGACCGCCCGCCCGGTGCGCCGCACCGAGGCACAGACCGTCTCCTCGTCCAGCGGCACCAGCGAGCGCAGGTCGACGACCTCCAGGTCCCAGCCCTCCGCGGTGGCCGCCTCGGCGGCCTCCAGGCAGACCGGCAGCGACGGCCCATAGGTGACCAGGGTCGCGGAGGTGCCGGGCCGCCGGACCACGGCGGTGCCGATGCCGGGCACCCGCTCGGGCGCCTCGGGCGACCAGTCGGCCTTGGACCGGTAGAGCCGCTTGGGCTCCAGGAAGATCACCGGGTCGTCGGAGGCTATCGCCTCGCGCAGCAGGCCATAGGCGTCGGCGACGGTGGCCGGGGTGACCACCTGCAGCCCGGGGGTCGCCATATAGAGGGCTTCGGAGGAGTCGCTGTGGTGCTCGACGCCGCCGATCCCGCCGCCATAGGGCACCCGCACCGTGATGGGCATCGGGACGGCGCCCCGGGTGCGGTTGCGCATCCGGGCGACATGGCTGATGAGCTGCTCCAGCGCGGGGTAGGCGAAGGCGTCGAACTGCATCTCCACCACCGGCCGCAGCCCGTACATGGCCATTCCCACGGCCGAGCCCAGGATGCCCGCCTCGGCCAGCGGGGTGTCGGCGCACCGGTCCTCGCCGAACTCCTTGGCCAGCCCGTCGGTGATCCGGAAGACGCCGCCCAGGGCGCCGACGTCCTCGCCGAGGACATACACGGCCGGATCGTCCGCCATCGCGTCGCGCAGCGCCCGGTTGAGGGCCTGGGCCATGGGGGTGGCGGTCTGCCGCCCGGTGACGGTGGTCATCGCCGGTTCCCTTCCCCGGGTCCGCCCAACTGCTCTCCGGCGGCCTCGAGTTCGGCCCGCAGCTGGGCGGCCTGCTCGCGCAGCCGGCCGGTCTGCCGGGCGTAGACGTGATCGAAGAGTTCCATGGGGTCCAGCACCGGGTCCTGGTTCATCCGCTCGCGCAGCCCGGCGGCCATCCGCTCGGCGGCCTCCTGTTCGGCCCGGATGCCGTCCTCGTCCAGCAACTCCCGCCGGACCAGCTCGCGTTCCAGCAGGGTGACCGGATCGTGCGCCCGCCAGGCGGTCACCTCGGCCTCGCTGCGGTAGCGCTTGTCATCGTCGGCGTTGGTGTGCGCGTCGATCCGGTAGGTGATGGCCTCCACCAGGGTGGGCCCGCCGCCGGACCGGGCCCGGTGGACGGCCTCGGCCAGCACCCGGTGCACGGCGGCGGCGTCGTTGCCGTCCACCAGCCGGCCGGGCATGCCATAGCCGACGGCCTTGTGGGCGAGGGACGGCGCGGCGGTCTGCCGGGCCAGTGGTACGGAGATGGCGAAGCCGTTGTTCTGGATCAGGAAGACCACCGGGGCGCGCCAGACGGCGGCGAAGTTGAGGGCCTCGTGGAAGTCGCCCTCGCTGCTGCCCCCGTCGCCGGCCAGGGCGAGCGCCACCACGTCGTCGCCCTTGAGCCGGGCGGCGTGCGCCAGGCCCACCGCGTGCGGGAGCTGGGTGGCCAGCGGGGTGCACAGCGGGGCGATGCGGTACCGGTGCGGGTCGTAGCCGGTGTGCCAGTCGCCGCGCAGCAGCGTCAGCGCCTGCACCGGGTCCAGGCCGCGGGCCACGGTGGCGAGGGTGTCGCGGTAGCTGGGGAAGAGCCAGTCCCGGTCCTCCAGGGCGAGCGCGGCGGCGACCTGGCAGGCCTCCTGGCCGGCGGAGGAGGGGTAGACCGCCAGCCTGCCCTGCCGGGTCAGCGCGGTGGCCTGGGTGTTGTAGCGGCGGCCGCGCACCAGGTGGCCGTACAGCCGCCGCAGCAGCTTGGGGTCCAGGGTGTCGGCGGCGTCCGTGCCCAGCAGCCGGTACGGCTCCGCGTCGGGCAGCAGCGGCGCCGGGTCGGTGCGGGGCTGCCAGGCCGGGGGCGGGGTGGGGCGGTATGAGCCGGGCTGCTCCAGGACCGTCATGGCGGGCACCTCCTCTAGGGACGAGCTCCAGGGATGGGCTTGAGACGAGCTTGACCGGAAAGCGTCCTCCGCTCTCCCTACCGATTGTTCGGTCGAGAGCGCATTTTGGCTACAGGCGGCCTTCGCCTGTGGACAAACGGTTCGGCAGACCGTGAGATATGGACAGCACGTCCATGAAGGGGAGGCATGGCGGTATGCCGGACGAACAGATGGCCATTCCGGGTGGGCCGGGCGGGAGAGACGCCCTGGGCAGAGCACCCGCCCGGCCGCTCGACGAGATAGACCGCTCGATACTGCAGATGCTGCAGACCGATGGGCGGGCCTCCATCCGCTCCGTCGCGGAGCGCGTGCACGTATCGCGGGCGAACGCCTACGCACGCATCAACCGCCTCATCGACGACGGGGTCATCCGGGGTTTCGGGGCCCGCATCGACCAGGAGCGGGCGGGCCAGGCCGCGTCCGCGTACATCACCTTGAAGATCGTCCAGAACTCCTGGCGCACGGTCCGCGAAAAGCTCCAGGAGTTGCCGGGCGCCGCCCATATCGCCCTGGTGAGCGGGGACTTCGACGTCCTGCTGCTGGTCCACACCAAGGACAACCGGGCCCTGCGCGAGCTGGTGCTCACCCGCCTCCAGGCCATGGACGAGGTGCTGAGCACCCGCACCCTGCTGGTCTTCGAGGAACGGGACCTCGAAAAGGGCGTCTGATCAGGAGGTCCGCAGCCCGGCGAAGGCCGTACGGACCACCGCATCGGCCACCTCACCGCTGGTCGCCGAGCCACCGCGGTCCGGCCGGTACCACTCCACAATCGAGTTGATCATGCCGAAGAGCAGCCGGGTCGCCAGCCGGACGTCCACATCCGGGCGGAGGTCGCCGTCGGCGGCGGCCTCCTTCAGCAAGTCGGCCACCCGGTGGTCGAATTCACGGCGCCGCTCCATGGCCCAGCGCTCGGTGTCCGTATTGCCCCGCACCCGCAGCAGCAGCGTCACATAGGGCAGCTCGGACATCAGCACCTCGGCCTCGCGCCGGGTGACGTATTCCAGCCGCCGAACCGCCCGCCCCCGGCGGGCGCCCGGCTCCTCCAGCACGCCGAAGAGCCCGTCCAGCGCGCGGGTTATGGCCAGCCTCAGCAGCTCCTCCTTGCCCTTGACATGGTGGTAGATCGAGGACTTGGAGATCCCGGCGGCCTTGGAGAGGTGCTCCATGGAGGTACCGTCGTAGCCCCGCTCGTTGAACACCCCGACGGCAACCGCGAGCAGCGATTCGGGGGTGTAGGTGTCGCGCTTGGCCATGGTCACGATTGAATCAGGCTCTCCTTGACGGCCGCACGGCGGCGCAGTGACCGGGACGGCGCGTAGCGGCCGCCCGGGTACTCGAACTCCATGTTCTGCAGGAACCGGCGCACCCACTCGGAGCCCAGCGCCCGGCCCCACTCCAGCGGCCCGCGCGGGTAGTTCACGCCCTCGCGCATGGCGAGGTCGATGCCCTCGGGGCTCGCCACGCCCCGGCCGACGGCGTCCTCGGCGAAGTCGACCAGCATCGCCACCGTACGGGCGACGATCAGGCCGGGTGTGTCGCGGATCACGCTGACCCGCTTGCCCAGGGCCTGGAACAGGCCGATGGCCGCCCCGGTGTCCGCCGGGGAGGCGGTCTCGGCGGGGGCCAGGGCGACCCGGGTGCAGCCGCGGTAGTCCAGGGCCAGGTCGAAGCAGACCTTGGGTTCCCCGGCGGGCTCCCCGGTCCCGGAGATGGCTGCGTACCCGTCCGCCAGGGTGAGCCGGGCGCCACCGGGCAGGACGAGGTGGCCGTATCCCTCCGGGGCCGGGTCCGGCTCCCGGGTGAGGGGGATGCCCGCCTCCTCGATCAGCTCCGGCAGGACCGCGGCGGCCGCGGGCAGTTCGCCCCGCAGCACCAGCCCGGCGGGGGCGTCGCAGGGCCCGGCCGTGTGCGGCTCGGGCCGGGCGGCCCCCTCGCCGTGGTCGTACCAGCCGCGCCCGCTCTTGCGCCCCAGCAGCCCGGCCTCCACCAGCCGCCGCTGGGCCAGCGAGGGGGTGAACTTCCGGTCGTGTGAGAACGCCTCATAGACCGAACGGGTGACGGCCTCGTTCACGTCCTGCCCGATGAGATCGGTCAGTTCGAAGGGGCCCATGGCGAAGCCCCCGCTCTCCCGGAGCACCGCGTCGATGGTGGCGGGATCGGCGGCCCGCTCCTCGAAGACCCGGAACGCCTCGGCGTAGAACGGCCGGGCCAGCCGGTTGACGATAAACCCGGGGGTGTCGGTGCAGCGCACCGGCGTCTTGCCCCAGGCGGCGGCGGTCGCCTGCGCACGGTCGGCGGCGGCCGGGTCGGTGGCATGGCCGCACACCACCTCCACCAGCGGCAGCAGCGGGGCGGGGTTGAAGAAGTGCAGCCCGACCAGCCGGCCGGGCCGGCGCAGCGCGCCGGCGATGGCGGTCACCGACAACGAGGACGTATTGGTGGCCAGCAGGCAGTCCTCGGAGACAACCGATTCAAGCTCGGTGAACAGCTTCTGCTTGACGGCGAGTTGCTCGACAATCGCCTCGATGACCAGAGCCGAGCCGGCGAGCGTGGCAAGCCTGAGCACCGGGTCCAGCCGGGCCACCGCGGCGTCCCGCGCAGCGGCGTCCAGCCTGCCCTTCGCCACCAGGCGGTCCAGCCGGGCCGCGATGGCCCGCGCCGACTCCCTCGCCCGGCCCGGCACCGCGTCATACAGCAGCACCGGGTGGCCGGCGAGCAGGGCGACCTGGGCGATGCCCTGGCCCATGGTGCCGCTGCCGATGACGGCTACGGCGTGGTCCGGCTGGATTGCGGTCATGTCCGTGATCCTCCCCGATGAGTCGGTTACGGGTCGGCCGGGCCCCCTTGTCCCGACCGATCGTTCGGTTAATGTAGCTGCGGGAAAGTTCCCCCGCACCCTCCGCGATGTCCTACGAGGAGTTGGTCACCCGTGACTGCCGGACTCACCATCGGCCAGCTGGCCGAGAAGCACACCGCCACCCTCGACAAGGCCCTCGAGACCATCCGCACCCGGGCCTACTGGTCTCCGTACCCCGAGCACCCCAAGGCGTACCAAACCACCCCCGGCGCCCTGAACGCGGACGACGGCCGGGCCGCCTTCGAGGCCCTGCGCGACGGCCGCTTCGCACTGGACCAGCCGGGCACCGACGGCTGGACGGGCTCCGAAGTCTCCCCGTACGGACCCCGGTTGGGCATCGAGTACCCGCACCCCGACCTCGAGGTCCTGCTCCCGGCCATGCGTACTGCCATGCGTTCCTGGCGTGAGGTTGGTCACCGGGCGCGGGCCCTGGTCTGTCTGGAGATCCTCGCCCGCGTCAACGCCCGGACCCATGAGCTGGCGCACGCGGTGATGCACACCAGCGGCCAGGCGTTCATGATGGCGTTCCAGGCGGGCGGCCCGCACGCCCAGGACCGGGGCCTGGAGGCGGTGGCCTACGCCCACGCCGAGCAGTCGGCCGTCGAGCGCTCCGCCGCATCCTGGTCCAAGCCCCAGGGCAAGCGCGAACCGCTGGAACTGGCCAAGGACTTCACCGCGGTCCCCCGCGGCATCTCCCTCCTCATCGGCTGCAACACCTTCCCCACCTGGAACGGCTACCCGGGCCTGTTCGCCTCCCTCGCCACCGGCAACGCCGTCCTGGTCAAGCCGCACCCCCGGGCCGTGCTGCCGCTCGCCCTCACCGTGCGCATCGCCCGCCAGGTGCTGGCCGAGGCCGGATTCTCCCCCGACCTGGTCGCCCTCGCCGCCGAACGCGACGGCGAAGGCATCGCCAAGACCCTGGCCGTCCGCCCCGAAATCCGCATCATCGACTACACCGGCTCCACCGCCTTCGGCGACTGGCTGGAGGCCAACGCCCGCCAGGCGCAGGTCTACACGGAGAAGGCCGGCGTCAACACGGTCGTCATCGACTCCACCGGCGACTACCGGGGCATGCTGGGCAACCTCGCCTTCTCGCTCTCCCTCTACAGCGGCCAGATGTGCACCACCCCGCAGAACCTGCTGATCCCGCGCGACGGCATCGACACCGACGCCGGGCACAAGTCCTATGACGAGGTGGTCGCCGACCTCGCCACCGCCGTCGGCAAGCTGCTGGGCGACGACGCCCGGGCCAACGCCCTGCTGGGCGCCATCGTCAACCCCGGTGTGCGCGAGCGCCTCGAGGCCGCCCCCCGGCTCGGCGAGGTCGCGCTGCCCTCCCGCACCGTGACCAACCCCGACTTCCCGGACGCCCTCGTCCGCACCCCCGTGATCGTCAAACTGGACGGCGCCAAGCCGGACGCCGAGGCCGCGTACCTCTCCGAGTGCTTCGGCCCGGTGTCCTTCGCCGTGGCGGTCGACTCCACCGCCGCGGCAGTGGAACTGCTGCGCCGCACGGTGCGCGAGAAGGGCGCGATGACGGTGGGCGCCTACACCACCTCGCCCGACGCCGAGCGCCTGATCGAAGAGGCCTGCCTGGAGGAGTGCGCCCAGCTCTCCCTCAACCTCACCGGCGGCGTCTATGTCAACCAGACCGCCGCCTTCTCCGACTACCACGGCTCGGGCGGCAACCCGGCCGCCAACGCGGCCCTGTGCGACAGCGCGTTCGTCGCCAACCGCTTCCGGACGGTGGAGGTGCGCAGGCCCGCGTAGCGGGCTTCGCATGCGCGAGGCAGGGGCCCGGCACCCGCCGCCCCTGCCGACCCCCGCAACCGGTCAGCGATCGAGGTCGAGGAAAGGCACCCCAAGCCCCGCGTACGCCTTCGTCTCGACCGTGGCGACCAGCGCGTCCGCGCCCCACTCGGGGAGATGACGTACTGCGTGGACGGCACCGGCGATCCCCGGCGGGACGCCATCCCTGCGCAGTCGGGCGACCGTCAGCAACGCCGGGTAGTCGAGATCAACGGTGTGGATGACGCTGAGCTGACCGATGTGCTCGGCGATTCCCGGATACCCCTGATCTGCTTCGAGGAGAGAGAGAACCGGTACCCACAGCCGGACGTCGGGCTCGAAGTGTGCGCGGTGGATCAGCGCTGAGACTTGACGGTTTCCGGACAACGCCAGCAGCGCAGGCGTGTCGAGAACGAGGTGGTGCTGGATCACGCGGCAACGTCCGGCTGCTGTTGCGAGAAGGCCTCACGGAGTGTGCGCCCCATCGCGATGCTCTCCTCGTCCGTCACCTCGAAGCCAAAGTGCTCGGCAAGATAGGCGCGGGTCCGGTCGGCACGCTCACGACGCTCCTCGTTGGTGAGTGTGGTCTCGGCGAACTCCTGGACAAGGGAACGGATCGAGGTCGCGCGCGACTCGGCGATGACCGCGAGACGATCACGTACCTCAGCGGAAACTCTGATCATGGCATCGGACATGTACGCAGTATACGTCGATGTATACACCGGGGGGGTGGCTTCAGAAACCTTCGGCCGGTTCCGGCCCACCCCAGTGGAACAACGTCATCGCCACACTCGTGGCGAGGTTGTAGCTGGACACCTGCGGCCGCATCGGCAGCGCCACCAGCCGGTCCGCCCGTGCCCTCAACTCGGCTGAAATCCCATGCCGTTCGGACCCGAACGCAAGCAGCGCATCATCGGGAATCTCCATCGACCGGATGTCCTCCCCCTCCGGATCCAGCGCGAACAGCGGCCCGCCCGGCAGCTCGTCCGGCGACAGCCGCTCCACCGCCGTGGCGAAGTGCAGCCCCGCCCCGGCCCGTACCGCATTCGAATGCCAAGGATCGATGTCTCCCGTGGTGACCACCCCGGTGGCCCCGAACCCGGCCGCCAGCCGGACCACGGCCCCGATGTTCCCGAGGTTCCGCGGATTGTCCAGCACAACGACCGGCGCCTGCCGGCCGGACCGTGCCAGCACCTCGAGATTCGCCCGCCGCTCCCGCCGAACCGCCAGCGCCGCGACCCCCGTCGGATGCACCCGGGGCACCAACTCCCGCAGCGTCCGCGCATCCACCTCCACCAACAGGCCGTCCAGGGTCCCTGTCAGATCCCCCGCCAGCTCCCCCGCCAGCCCCAGCACCGCCGCCTTGTCACTGGTGACGGCAGGCCCCACCTCCGCGCCGAAGCGCAGCGCATGCTTCAGCGCATGAAAGCCGTCGAGCAGCACGGCGCCGGGGGCGAGCTCGCCCCACTGCCGCACAACGGTGCTGGTCAGGTCCTCGGTCATGAGGCCAGGGTACGGGGGAAGAAGGTCAACATCTCGCTCCGCTAACAGACCCTGCTGCGCCGAAGGCTGGGATACGTAACCGGGACGCCGGTCGCGGCCGTGAGCACGGCCTCCCGGTTACGGAAATCCGCCTTGAGCAGCTCGAAGTTGGCCACATCCAGACCGACCGTCCGCGGACTGTGCACAAGGATCACATCCGTCGCACCATCGACGAGCCCGACCATGACGTCCTGCCAGCCCTTCCGTTCCTCCAACGGCAGCTCCGGCGTGACCTCGACCACGGTCCGCGTCACCTTCCAGGCGCGGACCCTGGCGTGAGCGGCGGCATACTCGGCCTGCCGCCGCAGCTCGTCTCCGGTACCACCGGAGACATACACGGCAGTCAGCGGCGGACCGTGCTTGCAGGCGCGCCCGTCCCGGTAGCAACAGCCGTAAGACCGCATGGACATTCGCGTCAACTCCCTGCCCGGATCGACTCGGTCCCGGCAGTGTGCCCCTTTTCCGGCACGGCGGCAGGCGGTTCGCCTTGACAGCCGCCCGAGTTGGGGAGCCGACGTTCACCCCACCAAGGTGGGCGGCGCCATCTCCGGACCGATCACCCAGTCCGCGTACCGGATCACCGTGTGCGCTCTCAATTACCGTACCTCCGCCTGGCATTGGCGACCTGCACCTTGGCGCTCAGCCGCTCGGCGTCCGTCGCGGGCCGTACCTCGCCCGGGCGCACATCCCACTCCCGCCCACCCCGGGGCGGACGGAGCTGAAGGAACGGGCCCTCGTGACCCATCACCTCACCGACCTCGCCCCGGCTCAGGTCCACCACGAACGAGCCGGGCTCGGGCAGCTGTCGGGCGGTGCGATCGGTGGTGTTCACCGGTCCGCCTCCCCGAAGGGGGATTCGGCCGTGCCCTCAACCGGAGCCAGTCGCCTGGCGAACACAAATCCCTCGGCGGCTTCGATCTCTCGGACGGTTTCCCGGTACTCCTCCGCCATTGGCGAGATCATAGAGCGCCACGCGGTGACGATTGCGCCTGCATCACCGGACTTGATGTGCGCGATGGCCGCCGTCAGCCCAGCGCGCTCACGCGGTGACCGTTGCCCCTCGTCTTCCTGGATCACCGACACGACATCCCAGCCGAATGCCGCAGCGGACACCTCGCATTCTTCGCGGAGTTGGGCGGTATATGCCACCGCGCAGCACAGGTAGATGACGCACCGGAACCGCTCCACCTTCGGCCTTCCGGATTCCGTGGCGGCCACACCGACAGCAGCATCAGCGATCGAACGCCTGCGCTGCCGCTCTCCCTCCGTCCGTCGTGAGTGCGCCTGTTCTCCGAGCTCGGCTTTCTGATTGCAGACCATGCGCATAGCGTGTTGTCCACATCACTCAACGTGAAGCGACGGAGCGTACGACTTGCCCAAGTTCCAGGGCCCGACTCATACGCTCCATACGACTCAGACGATCAAGGGCACGCCGATGATCTCGCTGATGTTGCGCACCTTCGCCGTGGACACTCGCGCGAGCCGTTTTCCGATCACCCCGGGCAGGGCCTGGTGCCTGACCCACCCCGGCGCGTCGAGCCCCACCTCGATCAAGGTGTTCGCTGCCTGGTCGTGCAGGCCCACCGAGCACTGGGCCAAGGCGATATCCAACTTGTAGCGGTTCCTGGCCACTTTGGACATGTAGTGGGGAATCCTAGTGTCCTTGGCGAGCGTGAGCGCCCGTCCGAAGTCTCCCAGCGCCACCGCGATTCCGACGGCTTCCGTCCTGGCGGCAGTCGGCCCGAAGTGGGTGCCATACAGCGCCTCGTCCTGGCCGAGACGCGCAGCCGCAGCATGGGCCTGTGAAATGTAGTCGTCGGCGGCCGCCGCGTCCTCCCGCCGTGAGGCCGCAACCGCAGCCGAGATCATCAGCCGCCCATAGGCCAGCAAATGCGTCCGCGACGCCTTGCTGAATCGCGGCTCGATCTGAACTGCTGCCCTTTCCGCGACGGCGACCGCGCGCGGCGGCTTGGCGCCCCGGAGATAGACCCACGACAGGGTGGATTCGAGAAGCGCCTGCATCACCGGGTCGTCCGCTTCCCTGGCCAGGGCCTTCGCGGAGGTAAGCGCGCTGAGGGCGAGATCCCGCTGTCCGAAGCCATTCGCACACGATGCAGCCACGCGATACGTACTGGCCAAAACCAGCGCGAGTTGCTCGCGCTCATAGCCGGTAGCGCCCTCGTACCGTACTTGCCCCTCCATAAGGACCTTGGCGGCAAGGCGGCTTACTGCCGGGGTGTCACTTCGCCAGTAGGCCGTCCAAGCGAGATCCCGGGCCTTGCTCAGCTCCGCGAGTGTGCTCGGATCCTCCACGCCATCCCACTCACCGAGCGCGCTTTCGTGCACGGCATCGGAGAGTTGCCGCAGTGCGGCCCGGTCCTCCCGGCCCATCCCCTGCCGTGGTGCCTGCTGCCCCAGGATCACGGAAACGTCTGTGCGGAGCGCGGAGGCGAACTTGAGCAGGGAACCGACACTCAGCTCCCCCTTGTCCTGCTCTGCCTTCTGCACCAGGGCGAGCGAGACATTCGCGGCATCGGCCAGACCCTGCTGTGTCATGTCAGAGCCCCGCAAGTGCTTGATCCGCTTGCCTGTTGTCAGGTTGGCCCAGTTGCTCACGGTCACCTCGGGGGGTCGCTAGGGCTCGGTGGCGCCAATCCGATGGTACGGGCCGCCCAATCACAGGCAGGAGACCCGCACTTCAGCATCACGGACCGGATTCGCTCGCCCCTCCCAGACCGACCGACAGCAGGTTCTACCAACGGTAGAATGCAGGGCATGAGCAAACCGACAACCAGCATCAAGACCACCGAGGCCGTGCGCGACCGTCTGCGCACTCTCGCGCAGGAGCGCGGTACGTCCATCACAGACCTGCTGGAGGAACTCGCCGCAGGCCAACTCACGCAGGCCGAGCAGGAGAAGCGCGCCGCCGATGCCGCTCACGAGCTGGGGATCGAGTACACCGGAGAAGTACAGGAAGCCGGCCGGTCCGCCTGGGAGAAGATCCGCGCCCACCAGGGCGACGCCGCGTGAGTCTGACAGCTGTACTCGATCACACGGCTCTGACCGCCCTGTACAAGGCGGATCACTTCTTCACCGGCCTCTACATCGAAGCATCTCGCAGTGCCGGGCGCATCCTCGTCCCATCGCTGTCCGTCCTCGCGGCGGAACGTCGACTCCCCGGAGCGGGGATGCATGCCGCGTCGCTGCGTTTCGCCGAACAGGTGCCGTTTACATCAGTTCACGCCGTGGATGCCATGGCGTGGTCAGGCGTCGAATGGCCGGTGGCACACTCGGCGGCGATTGCCTGGCAGGCCGCCAAGGCAGGCGAGGCCGTCACCGTCCTGTCGCTGGCTCCCGAGTTGTACGCGGGCACCGGCATCACACCACTGAATCCTCAGTAGCAACATCCGTACGAACGCCTGGACATCCGCGACAACTCCTTGTCCGGATGGTTCCGATCCCGGGAGTATGCTCGTCAACCCCGGTCGTCGGCCCACCACGGCGCGGCAGGCGCCTACCGGGCGCCGCGACGGCGGCGGCCCAGGGCCAGGGCGGTGGCAGTCGCGGCAAGCAGGGCGAGAGTGGCCATGGGTTCCGCGCTGCCCTGCCTGATGCGATCGCCGTACAGAGGACTCAGGCATCCCTCATGCGGCTACGGGCGTCGATCGCCCGCTCCAACTGAATGGAGAGAACCTGCATTTGATCGGGGTTGAGCACCAGGATCGTGTTGACAGCAGTGCCGTCGCGGAAACCCACTTCGACGGGAAGTGCGGCTTGCTGGGCACGGTGGTCATCTGTGACGTCACGTTTGAGTGGGGTGACCTGGCTGATGAACGCGGGTGCACAGGCCTGGGCAGGTACGGGAGTGGTGGTCATTACCCGCCTCTCTGGTCGATTCCGGAGTGTTCAGGCCGCTGAGCTCATCGCCGCCCCTGACGACCCGCTGCACTGTGTGGAGGTCTACGAATAGGAAACCGAGGCCACGGCGAGATGGCACCTGTCGGACCACTGGCTTCTGCACGCAGACCCCCTATCGGGTTGACCAGTCCTTTACTGAACCAAAGTTGGCATCCGGGTCTACGGTCTGTGCTGTGAGGAACACTCCGCGCACACGCAACCAGGCACTGATCCAGTGGATGGCCGAGCAGGAGCTGACTGCCGATGCCCTCGCAAGACTGCTCAACGCGCAGATCGGTGAGGTGACGAGCAAGTGGGGAACCCTGACAGAAGGCACCATCCGTAAGTGGCGCTCGGGCGAGATCCGTTGGCCCCGCGCCATCCAGCGTGTGGTCCTCGCTCAGGTCAGCGGCAAGAGCCCAACAGGCCTGGGATTCAAACACCCATCCGTCCCCGGTCCGGAGGACGAGGTTCCCGTGAACCGTCGACGCTTCGTCACCTCCACAACAGCTGCGGCTGTCCCTATGCTCGGCCCACGCCCGACTGTTGGCATGACCGACGTACGACGCCTGCAGGACGGGATCTGCGCTCTCACAGCACTTGACGATCAGAGCGGCGGTAACGAGGCGATGGGAACCGCCGCGCTGGCCGGTGCCCGCCACGCCCTGGACAAGCAGCAAGGTTCAGCGAGCGAACGAGTGCGCCGTCGCCTGTTCTCCGTAGCCGCCGATTACATGGCCATCGCCGCCTGGGCCAGCATTGACGCCCGGAACACGGAACAAGCCCAGCGCCACCTTGACCGGGCCATGACTCTCGCCGGGCTTGCTCAGGACAGTCAGAACCAGTTCCGTATCTGGGGATTCATGAGCATGCTCAGCCAGCAGCGTGGACAACTCAACCACGCTCTGGCAGCGGCCCAGGCCAGCCGAGCAACCGGCGCCGTCCGTCGCGACAACCTATTCGCCTCGCTCGCGCATGCCCGCACAGCACTGGTCCACGCCCACCTGGGCGATCGGCAAGCCGCCCTGCGCAGTCTCGGATACGCCGAAGACACTCTGACGAAAGCACCTGATCTGCCACGCCCCGTGTGGATCAGCTTCTACACTCGCGGCGAACTCGACGGCCTGACTGGTGCCACCGTGGCCCGTATCGGCAAAACCGAGCAGGCCGAGTTCCATCTGCATCGCTGCCTTACCTCCCTGCGAGCCGATCAGCACCGCAACCGAGCCCACTACACCGCACACATCGCCCTGGTACAGCTCAAGCAGGGCGACTTGAAGCATGCATGCGAGACCGCGACGACCGCCATCTCCATGCTCGCTGCCCACATTGGCCGCACCGCTCACTTACTTGACCAGGTCACCAACACCCTCAACGCGATCGCACCCGGCTCCCGCGCAGCCCGTCAGTGGGCAGACTGCGTCCACACCGCCTGAAGGGACATGCTTCTTGTTCGTCCGCCTTTCCCACCACGGCCACCGTGATGCCCCCGACCTCCGCGACCTCCTCGTAGACATCCAGCAGGAGTGCTACGCCACACCATCCGACAAGCCCGACAACTTCAGCTCGCGCCAACGCTTCGCCTGGTTCCTCGACCACTGGTCGGCCGACCCGGCATGGGACTGCGTCGTCGGCTACGACAGCGAGGAACCCGTTGGCTTCGCCTACGGTGCCCCGCTCGCCCCCGGATCCTCCTGGTGGGCCAAAATCCCCGGCCTCGCCTGGGACTTCACCCACGAGACCGGCACCCGCACCTTCGCCGTCTCCGAGCTCATGGTGCGCTCGCGCTGGCGAAAAACCGGCACGGCCGCCCGTCTCCACGACGAGCTGCTCGCGAGCCGTACCGAAACCCGCGCCACTATCCTCGTGGACAGTTCCCACCCCAAAGTCAAGACACTGTACGAGACTTGGGGCTATACCACCATCGGCGAAACAAAGCCCCTCACCGACGCCCCGCTCATGACCGCCATGGTCCGGCCCATCCGGTGACCTCGCATCGCCCCATCAGGAGCCGGGCATTCCTGTGCTCGAAAACCTGCCGTTCAAAGGTGATTCACGGAGGATTTTGGGCGCCGGTCACCGCGTTCCGGCCGTGGCCAGGCGGTCGCGCAGGGCGTCCAACCGCGCGTACAGGGAGGGGAGTTCGGCGCCGAGGAGGCGTCCGTGCTCCTTGACCACGCGGCCGGCCACGACGACGGTGGTGATGTCGCCGCGGTCGGCGGCCAGGACGACCGCAGCCACGGGATCGTGGACGGGGCGCATACCGGGCCGGTCGGTGGAGAGCACGATCAGGTCCGCCTGCTTTCCCACGGTGAGGGAGCCCGTGCGTCCCTCCAGCCCCAGGGCTCGGGCGCCCTCGATGGTGGCGAAGGACAGGATCTGTTCGGCGGTGACCATGACGGGATCGGTGCCGTCGCGGCGGGCGCGGGTGTGGGCGGCCTGGCGTACGGCCTGCAGGGCGGCACGCATCTGGGTGAACATGTCACTGGGCACGGTCACTTCGACGTCGCTGCTCAGGCTGGGGGCGAGTCCCGCGTCGAGGGCCTCGAGGAGCGGCGGATAGCCCTGGCCCATGAGCATCTCGGCGGCCGGCGCAATGGACAGCTGGCCGCCGCTGTCGCGGATGAGGGCGTACTGGGAGGCGTCCAGGTCGGTGGCGTGGATGTAGGTGGCGCGTTTGCCGTACGCGGCGAGCAGGCCGAGCCGGTTGAGCATGGTGAGCGGCGGTTCTTCGCTGAAGCGTCCGATGACGTGCAGGGCCACCGGCAGGTCGAGTTCGGCGGCCAGGTGCCAGTTGGCGAGGGTGCCCTCCTCACTGCGGGCGGTGGCCTCCAGCGCCATGGTCACCAGGGCCTGGTCGTCGGCGAGGACCGTGCGCAGCCGTATGGCGTCGAGGGAGAGTCTGTCGGGGGTGATGCGGTCGGTGTGCCGGGCGGCGAAGGAGTGGCTGTAGGCCAGGACGGTGCGCAGTCCGCCGGCGCGCAGCGCCTGGACGGCGGCGTCGGAGTGCTCGGGGGTGTCATGGATGTTGGCCAGGTCCTGGACGGTGGTCACGCCCGCGTCGAGGGCCGCGCAGGCGCTCAGGGTCTGGCCCAGGTGGACGTCTTCGGGGGTGAACTGGCCGGCGAGGGCGCCGGCGACGCGGGGGAAGTAGTCGCCCAGGGTCAGGTCGGCTCCCAGCCCGCGCAGCGCTGCCTGCCACATATGGCGGTGGGTGTCGATGAACCCGGGCAGGACGATCGCCCCGCCGGCGTCGATGATCCGGGCCCCGTCGGGGGCGTCGATGCGGGGGCGGATCTCGGTGATCACGCCGTCCTGGGCCAGGATGTCGGCCCGCCGGGTGCCCTGGGCCGGGTCCATGGTCAGCAGCAGGCCGTCGCGGATGAGCAGTGTCCGGGTCATGGTGTCAATTCCGTTCCGTATCTCCCCCCGAGTGATCAAGGTTTGCCCTGGTGGCGGTGGCCGCATCGGGCGTCAGGTGTCCGGGGAGGCGTCCCACAGGGATCTCATCAGGTCCCAGTCCGGGGACGGTCCGGGCAAGGCGGCCGCGGGGGCGGCGCGCAGGCCGTCGAGGACCATGCGCGCGTAGCGGCGCTGGAGTTGCAGGGCCTGCGGGTGGTCCATCGGGAGGGACGGGCTGAGGTGGTCCAGGAGCAGCAGCAGGTCCGCCCCCGTCATCTCGGCACGCAGGGCGCCTTCGGCCTTCGCCCGCCCGGCGAGGGCGTCGATCGCCTGGTGCATCTCCTCCCGGACCGCGTCAACGGCGGGGGTGACGGCCTGGCGCCTGCCCAGCACCGGCAGCATATGGCCGGCCCGCGCCTCCAGGCAGGCGGCCAGGAAGCGTTCCAGGGCGCGGGTGCCGTCCGGTTCTTCGGCCAGTGCCTGCCGCGCCTGCTCGGTGATGAAGGACATGCCTGCCAGCCGGACCGCGGTGACGAGATCGTTCTTGCTCGGGTAGAGCCGGTAGATCGCGCTCATCCCCATGCCCGCCCGGCGGGCGATCTCCGCCATCGACACGTCGTAACCCATGTCGGTAAAGGCGGCACCGGCCGCACTGATGATGCGTTCCTCGGACGATGTCCGGCCGCCTTGGCGCCTGCTTTCCCCAGTTGCCATGCCTCGACTCTAACAGAACGGAATATTCCGTTCCGGCTGGAGGCCGTGCGGGACGCGGTATGCGGGACGCGATGTGCGGGGCGGTCGCTCACCCCGCCCGGACAGGCCCCGGCGCCGGTTCCACCGGCTGTCCGCCGCGCGGGGCGGGAACGCCCCCGCGCACCCCGCGCACCCGCCCCACCCCAGCCCCCACCTTCCGCAGGAAGGAGGTCGGCAGGAACACCGCGTCGGCGGCCAGCATTGCCAGGGAGAAGAAGGGCAGCCCGAGAACTACCGCGATCCCCAGGTGCTCGGCCATCATCAGCACCAACAGCACGTTCTTCACCCGCCGGTTGATCAGGGTGAAGGGGAAGGCCACCTGCATGGCCACCGTCGCATAGCTGAGCACCAGCACCACCACCCCGCTCCCTGCCAGCGCATGCGACAAGGTGGGCCAGGGGCCGAAGTAGTCCAGGTGCAGGGGGTAGTAGAGCGCGGTGCCGTCCTGCCAGAGCGAGCCCTGGACCTTGTACCAGCCGGCCGTGGCATAGATCAGGCACACCTCGCCCATGATCACCAGCAGGGCCGCGTTGTGCAGCAGGTTGGCGAACATGCCAAGTACGGTGCGGGGTTCGCCGGGTGCGTACTGCTGGGCCAGCCACCAGGCACCATGCACCAGCCAGAGTCCCCACAGGGCCATCGACCAGCCGATGCCGGGCAGCGGGCCATGGTCCGTCCACTGCATGCGGGTATCGCCAAGGGCCTGGGCGAGGGCGAGGGACAGGGCGCTGAGCATCCACAGGACGGGGCCGGCGAGGGCACTGCCCGGCTGCCGTTCGGCCCGCCGGGCATCGAGGGACCAGACCTGGCCGCAGCGGGTCAACACCAGGTAGAGCGCCATGAGATGGATGACATTGTCGCCGCCGTCGCTGACGAAGACGCTGCGGTTCTGCAGGGACAGCACCGTGATCATGGAGAAGACGGATACCGCCCGGGTGTGCCAGCCCAGCATCAGCAGCAGGGCGAAGACGATGGCGAGGGTGTAGACCGTCTCGAACCACCAGTTGGCGTCGGTCCACATCAGGGCGGTGAAGGCGTGGTTGTCCGCGGTGAGTTGACGGGCCAGGGACCAGCTCCACGGCCCGTCGGGGCCATAGAGCTCATGGCGGTGGGGCCATTCGCGCAGCAGGAAGAACAGCCAGGTGAAGGAGAGGCCGATCCGGATCACGGCCGTCTGGTACGGGCCGAGGGAGGATTCGGTGGCGCGTGCGAGGCCATTGCCGAGCGGCTGGCGCAGGGTGGTCATCGGCTCACCCCCGCCAGATCCATACCGGTGACAGGCCACCAGGCCAGCTCCCGGTACACCGGCTCGCTCGGGGAGCGTTGATCGCTCCACGGGGGCGCTCCGATCGCCGAGGTGACCGTGCGCACCTGCAGTTGATCCACCTGCCCCCGTCCGGCGTCCAGCCGGGACAGGGCGATGCGGCGGAGGTAGGCCTCGGAGAGGCGGCCGCGCATTCCGGTGGGCTGTTCGCGCTCGTCGTGCGTGCCGGCGTAGAAGTCCCAGGCGCGGCGGAGCTCGTTCTGCCGGGTGTGGGAGGGCAGCGGGTTGTGCCGTATGGCGGCGCCGTCCTGGGCGGTGAGGTCGGTCCAGGGGGTGGCCGTGGTCCGGCCGTCGGGGCCGCGCAGCCGGAGGCGGGCCTGGACGGCGATGTTCTGCTGCAGGGGGTTGGGGGCGAAGAGCTTCCAGTTCTGCTCGAACTCCGGCAGGACGTACTCGCTGATGGCGGCGGCGTGCTGTCTGCTGACCGTGTTCGCGGGGGCCACATGCAGAAACACCATTGTCAGGTGCACCACGGTGGCCATCGCCACGACCAGCGCGCCGCAGACCACGACCAGCCGGGCCGGACCGGACAGCCCCGCCCAGCCCGGAGCTCCGCCGGCTGCTCCCGCCCGGTCGTGGTGGTCGTCGTCCGTCGCCATGTCCGCCCCGATTCCTGTGCGCCGCCCGGTCACCGACGCGACCGCATCCCGAACCGTACCGACGCCGTCACCGCTTGACACCTCCCGAGCGACCGCCCCACCATTGAACCGAACGATCGGTCGGTAGGCAGCTCCACCAGCAGAGAGCGAGACACTCGGATGACGACGACGCTGCCGGACGCGAGGACACCCCAAGCCGCATTCGATGCCGCAGTGGCAGCAGACGAGCGCATCGAGCCACGGGACTGGATGCCGGACGCCTATCGCGCCACCCTGGTGCGCCAGATAGCGCAGCACGCCCACTCCGAGATCATCGGGATGCAGCCCGAGGCCAACTGGATCACCCGGGCGCCCTCGCTGCGGCGCAAGGCGATCCTGATGGCCAAGGTGCAGGACGAGGCGGGCCACGGGCTCTACCTCTACAGCGCCGCCGAAACCCTGGGCGTCTCCCGCGATGAGCTGCTCGACAAGCTGCACTCCGGCCGCCAGCGCTATTCCTCGATCTTCAACTACCCCACGCTCACCTGGGCCGATGTCGGCGCCATCGGCTGGCTGGTGGACGGCGCGGCGATCACCAACCAGGTCCCGCTCTGCCGCTGTTCCTACGGGCCCTACGCCCGGGCCATGGTCCGGGTCTGCAAGGAGGAGTCCTTCCACCAGCGCCAGGGCTATGAGCTGTTGCTCGCCCTGAGCCGGGGCACCGAGGCCCAGCACGCCATGGCACAGGACGCGGTGGACCGCTGGTGGTGGCCGTCCCTGATGATGTTCGGCCCGCCGGACACGGAGTCCGCGCACTCCGCCCAGTCCACGGCCTGGAAGATCAAGCGGCACTCCAATGACGAGCTGCGTCAGCGCTTTGTGGACATCTGCGTGCCCCAGGCCGAATCGCTGGGACTGACCCTCCCCGACCCCGGGCTGCGCTGGGACGAGGAGCGCGGCCACCATGACTTCGGCCCCATCGACTGGGACGAGTTCAACGAGGTGCTGCGCGGCAACGGCCCGTGCAACGAGGAGCGTCTGGGCCGGCGCAGGCAGGCCCATGAGGACGGCGCCTGGGTACGCGAGGCGGCGAGCGCATACGCGGAGAAGCAGGGGCAGCAGGGGCAGCAGGGGCAGCACATGAAGGGGGCGACGGCATGACCGGCACCGACTGGCCACTGTGGGAGGTGTTCGTACGCAGCAGGCGCGGCCTGTCGCACACCCACGCGGGCAGCCTGCACGCGCCGGACGCGGAGATGGCCCTGCGCAACGCACGCGATCTCTACACCCGCCGCTCGGAGGGCGTCTCCATCTGGGTGGTGCCCTCGGCCGCGATCACCGCCTCCTCACCGGACGAGAAGGACCCGTTCTTCGAGCCCGCCGCCGACAAGCCGTACCGGCATCCGACCTTCTACGAGATCCCGGAAGGGGTGCGGCACCTATGAACCGCGCACCCATTCCCATGACGGCAGCGGCCCTGGCACTCGGCGACGACGCCCTGGTGCTCTCCCACCGGCTGGGGGAGTGGGCCGGGTACGCGCCGGTGCTGGAGGAGGAGGTCGCGCTGGCCAATATCGCGCTGGACCTGCTCGGCCAGGCCCGGGTTCTGCTGTCCCTGGCGGGCGACGAGGACGAGCTGGCCTACCTCCGCGAGGAGCGCGCCTTCCGCAATGTGCAGCTGGTCGAGCAGCCCAATGGCGACTTCGCCCACACCATCGCCCGGCAGCTGTACTTCTCCGCCTACCAACAGCTGCTCTACACCCAACTTGCCGCCGGGACCGGCCCGTTCGCACCGCTGGCCGCCAAGGCGGTCAAGGAGACCGCCTACCACCGGGACCACGCCGAGCACTGGACGCTGCGCCTGGGTGACGGCACCGAGGAGAGCCATCACCGCATGCAGCGCGCCCTGGACGCCCTGTGGCGGTACACGGGCGAGCTGTTCGAGCCGGTCGAAGGGGTGGACGCCGACTGGGAGCTGCTGGGCCGCGAGTGGCCGGCCCTGGTCGGCGCGACCGTCATGGACGCCGGCCTGACCATGCCCACCGGGCCCCGGGCCGGGGCGTGGACGGCGGGGGCCGGACGCCAGGGCATCCACACCGAGCCGTTCGGCCGACTGCTCGCCGAGATGCAGCACCTGCACCGCAGCCACCCGGGGGCGTCATGGTGACCACGCCCACCCCCCTCGAAGCGGAGCTCCAGGCCCTGGCCGGAGCGGTCCCCGACCCCGAGCTGCCCGTGCTCACCCTGGCCGAACTGGGCGTGCTGCGCAGCCTGCACCTCACCGGGCCGGGCCGGGCGGAGGTCGAGCTGACCCCCACCTACACCGGCTGCCCGGCGATCGAGGCGATGTCGGCGGACATCGAGCGGGTGCTGCACGAGCACGGCGTCCCGGAGGTCACGGTGCGCACGGTGCTCTCCCCGGCGTGGTCCACGGACGACATCTCCGCCGAAGGAAGGCGCAAACTGGCCGAGTTCGGGATCGCGCCGCCGCGCCCCGGAGGGCCGGGCGGCCCGGTGGCCGTATCACTCGCCATCCGCTGCCCCCACTGCGGTTCCACCGACACCACCCTGCTCAGCCGCTTCTCCTCCACCGCCTGCAAGGCCCTGCGCCGCTGTGAGGTGTGCCGCGAACCATTCGACCACTTCAAGGAGTTGTGATGACGGCTCGAGGAGTTCTGACGGCAGCGGCCCGCCATGGCGCCTTCCACGCTCTTCGGGTGACGGCCGTCGAACCGCTCACCGACGACTCGGTCACCGTGACCCTCGCCGTGCCCGAGGAGCTGCGCCCCGCCTTCCGGCACGCACCGGGCCAGCATCTGGCGCTGCGCAGATTTGTGGACGGCACCGAGATCCGCCGCACCTATTCCATCTGCGGCCCGGCGCCCGGACCGGACGGACCGGCCGCCCTGCGGGTGGGCGTACGGCTGGTTGACGGGGGCGCCTTCTCCACCTATGCGCTCAAGGAGCTGGCCGCCGGGGACACGGTGGAGGTGATGGCCCCCGCCGGACGCTTCGTACTCCGGCCGCGCCCGGGGCACTTCGCCGCCATCGTCGGCGGCAGCGGGATCACTCCGGTGCTGTGCATCATGACGACCCTGCTCACCCGCGAGCCGGACGCCCGCTTCACCCTGATCCGCAGCGACCGCACCAGCGCCTCCACGATGTTCCTGGACGAGGTCGCCGACCTCAAGGACCGCTTCCCGGACCGCTTCCAGCTGGTCCAGACCCTCTCCCGCGAGGAACGGCAGGCCGGGCCGGTGTCCGGGCGGCTGGACGAGCGGCGGCTGACCCGGCTGCTGCCCGCGCTGCTGCCGGTGGAGAGCGTGGCGGGCTGGTACCTCTGCGGCCCGTACGGCCTGGTCCAGGGCGCCGAACGGGCGCTGCACACCCTTGAGGTGCCCCGGGAGCGGATCCACCAGGAGATCTTCCATGTGGCGGCCGGCCCCACCGCCGAACGGACCGTTCCGTCCCCCGCCCACAGCACGGTGACCGCGCGCCTGGACGGACGCAGCGGCAACTGGCCGGTGCGGGACGGGGAATCGCTGCTGGAGACGGTGCTGCGCAACCGCCCCGACGCGCCCTACGCCTGCAAGGGCGGGGTGTGCGGGACCTGCCGGGCGTTCCTGGTGTCCGGCGAGGTGCGGATGGACCGCAACTTCGCGCTGGAGCAGGACGAGCTGGACGCGGGCTATGTGCTGGCCTGCCAGTCACATCCGGCCACCGAGTCGGTGGAGCTGGACTTCGACCGCTGAGCCCCCTACCTTACTGACGCTTCGTCAGATAGGAGGGGCCGGGCCATGGACTTCACCTTCACCGAGGAGCAGCAGGCCGCCGCCGAGGCGGCGCGGGCGGTCTTCGCCCCGGTCGCCCCCGATGGCGTGCCCAGCCCGGCCCTGGTCCCGGGCGCGGTCGCCGAGGACATCGACCGCGCGCTGTGGCAACGCCTCGCCGCCGCCGACCTGCTGGGCCTGCCGGTACCGGCCGAGCACGGCGGCTCCGGACTGGGGCCCATCGCCCTGTGCCTGGTGCTGCGCGAGGCCGGGCGGGTACTGGCCCGGGTCCCGCTGCTGGAGACCGGCGCGGCCGCCCTCGCCCTGCGGGCGGACGCCCGCCCCGGGACGGCCGCCCGGTTGCTGCCGCCCATCGGCCGCGGCGAGCTGGTGGTCACCGTGGCCGGCCACGGCCGCACCGGCCATGATTCGGCCGAACTGGCGGTCACCGCACATCCGTTGGGCGTGGACGAGTGGCTGCTGGACGGGGTGCAGACCGCCGTGCCCTGGGCCCACAACGCCGATCTGGTGCTGCTGCCCGCGCACACCCCCGAGGGCCACGCCCTGCTCGCGCTGGTCACCCGCGACCACCCCGGGCTCACCCTCGCCGACCAGGTCTCCACCCATGGCGAGCGGCTCGCCCGGCTGCGGCTGGACTCGGTGCACATCGACCGCGAGGAGGCCATCACCGCCGACGGCGCCTGGGAGCGGCTGCGCGAGCTGCTGGCCACCGGCACCTGTGCGCTGGCGCTCGGCCTGGGCACGGCGGTGTCCCGGATGACCGCCGAATACACCGGAAAACGCGAGCAGTTCGGCCACCCGCTGGCCACCTTCCAGGCCGTCGCCATGCAGGCGGCGGACCGCTATATCGACCTGCTGGCGATGGAGAGCACCCTCTGGCAGGCGGCCTGGCGGCTGGAGTCGGGGACCGCGGGGGAGCTGCCGGTCGCCGCGGATGTGGCGGTCGCCAAGGTGTGGGCCTCGGAGGGCGTGCGCCGCGTCGTCCAGACCGCGCAGCACCTGCACGGCGGCTTCGGCGCGGACACCGACTATCCCCTGCACCGCTACCACGCCTGGGCGAAGCAGCTCGAGCTGTCGCTCGGGCCGGCGGCGATGCACGAGGAGGCGCTGGGCACCCTGCTGGCCGGCCTCTGACCGGCCCTCGGCGCCAGTGCCGCGTCAGCCAAGGTTCGCCCCGTCGGCCGCGCTAGATCACCGCGCCCGGCGCACCGTCCGCGGCCACCACCGGACGGCCCGCGGCCTCCCAGGCCTGCATTCCGCCGTCGACATTCACCGCATCCAGCCCCTGCTGCACCAGATACGCCGTGACCTGTGCCGAGCGCCCACCGGACCGGCAGATGACATTGATCCGGCCGCCATCCGGCACCCGCTCCGTCAACTCCCCGAACCGCGCGGTGAATTCGCTCATCGGAAGGTGCAGCGCACCCTCCGCGTGTCCCGCCTGCCACTCGTCGTCCTCGCGCACGTCCAGCAGGAAGTCGGCGGCGGCCAGGGAGTCGACGCCCACCGCGGGAATTCCGGATCCAAATCTCATGCGTTCGACGCTACCCGACCAGCCCGGCCAGCCGGGCCTCGCGCTCGGCGATCTGGGCCAGCAGCCCCTGGGAGACCTCCTCCAGCAGGCCGTCCGGATCGTCCGGCGCCATCTTGATCATCGAGCCGATCGCGGACGACTCCAGTTCGGCGGCCAGTTCCGCCAGCAGTTCCTTGCGCCGGGCCAGCCACTCCAGCCGGGCGTACAGCTCCTCGCCGCGGCTCGGCCGCCGCTGCGCCGGCAGCGGCCCGGCCGCCCACTCCCCGGCCAGCTCGCGCAGCAGTGCCTCGTCCCCCGCGGCGTAGGCGGCATTGACCCGCACGATGAATGCCTCCCGCCGCTCCCGGTCCGCCTCGTCCGGCGCCAGGTCGGGATGCGCCTTGCGGACCAGCTCGCGGAAGGCCTTGCGGGCCTCGTCGCCGGGCCGCACCCGCTTGGGCGGCTGCACGGGCTGTTCGGTCAGCATCGCCGAGGCCTCGGGCGGCAGCCCGTCGGAGTCCAGCCAGTCGCCGAACAGCTCCTGCACGCCGGGCAGCGGCTGCACCAGCGCCCGCGCCTCCTGGGCCCGCCGCAGATCCTCGGCGTCGCCGGTGCGGGCCGCCACGGCCTCCGCGATCAGCGCGTCCAGCTCCTCGAGCCGCGCATACAGCGGCCCCAGCCGCTGATGGTGCAGCCGGGAGAAGTTCTCGACCTCCACCCGGAAGGTCTCGACCGCGATCTCGAACTCGATCAGTGCCTGCTCGGCCGCCCGCACGGCCTGTTCCAGCCGCTGGGTGCCCGGTTCGGCTTCCGGATTCATCACGCGCCCACCCTACGGCCCTTGCACACCCCAGAAGCTTGCATGTACAAGTAATATAACAGCAGTCACCAGAGGAGATCCACGGAGGAAACCCATGGGCACGCCGACCACCACCCGCACCGACGCACAGATGTGGAATCGCGTCCTCGCTCTCCACGCCCGCATCGAGGCCCGCCTGGCCACCGCCCTCCAGCGCCAGCACGGCCTGGGCCTGTCCGAGTACCGCGCCCTGGGCCACCTCGCCGAGGCCCCCGACAGCGAACTGCGGATGCAGGATCTGGCCGACCGGCTCGGCCTCAACCAGAGCTCTGTGACCCGCCTCGTCGCCCGCCTGCACGCGGCCGACTTCACCTACCGCGATGTCTGCCCGGACGACAAGCGCGGCGTCTACACCGTCATCAAGGAGACCGGCCGCACCCGCCACCAACAGGCCCGCGACACCTATGAGCACACCCTTGGCATGGCCCTGGACGAGGCCGCCGAAGCCGACCCCCGGATCGCCACCGCGATCGCCGCCCTCCGCACCGCCCTCGCCTGACGATCAGGAGAGATGGAACACAACGAAGAGCCCCTGCCCCGGGCCTCCCCGGGACAGGGGCCCGCGCGGAGTGAACCCTGGCTGACGCGGCACTGGGCAACCAGGGTGCCGATGAGGGCGGTCACCACGACGATGACGCCGATCCAGCCCAGAGTGGTGACGTCGGTGCCCGAACCCAGGAAGCGCGAACCGGACCAGGAGCCCAGGGCGTTGCCTGCGGTGGATGGGCGTCGCCGAGTTACTCACGGACCTGAGCCTCCATTGCGGGATGCGCGTCACCGTTGTCCGCGCCCAGGCCCGCGAGCAGGCGCAGCCCGTCCTCGGCGGGGCTGCCGGGGGCCGCGGACAGCACCAGCAGCTCCATGCCCGATTCGTCCGGCGGTGCGAAGTTTTCCTGGTGCAGTTCCAGCAGCCCGACCAGCGGGTGCCGGTACGCCTTGCGTCCATGTGTGCGGGCGCGCACGTCCGCGCGGGCCCAGAGGCGGCGGAAGCGCTCGCTGCCCATCGCCAGCTCGCCGATGAGCGAGGCCAGGCGGGGGTCCTCGGGGTATTTGCCGGCGGCCAGGCGCAGGTGCCCGACCACGTCGAGGGTGCATTTCTCCCAGTCCGCGTAAAGGCCGCGCTCGGCCTCCTCGAGGAAGATGTGCCGGGCGGTGTTCAGTCCCGGCATCGGCCGGCCGTAGAGGAGCCCGGCGAGGCGGTTCCCGGCGAGTACGTCCAGGCGGTGGTCAATGATCAGCGCGGGTGCGTCGGCGACCAGGTCGAGGACGCGCAGCAGCTCCGGCCGGACCCGCCCGCCCGGCGCCTTCGCGCGGCGGCGGCGCTGCCGGGCGAGCCGGTAGAGGTGCTCGAGTTCGGTCCCGTCGAGGCCGAGGACGCGGGCGAGCGCGTCGAGGACCTGCTCGGAGGGCTGGGTCGCGCGGCCCTGTTCCAGGCGCACGTAGTAGTCGACGCTCACGCCGGACAGGTGCGCGACCTCTTCGCGGCGCAGCCCTTCGACCCGGCGGCGGCTGTCGGTGGGGATGCCGGCGTCCGCCGGGTCCACCCGGGAGCGACGGGTGCGCAGAAAGCTCGCGAGATCATCCATACGCCCAAGTATGGCTTCGCCGGAGCTGGTGAAAGTAGCCCTGCCAATACCAGGAAGTCCCGTCCGACGGAAGCGGCGCCCCTGAACGCCGAGCGCCGCAGCGTCCAGGATCGAAAGCACCCGATCCGAAGGAGTTCCCATGAAGACGCTGATCGTCCACGCCCACCCGGAGCCGAAGTCGCTCAACAGCTCGCTGAAGGACCTCGCGGTGTCCACATTGGAGACTGCCGGGCACGAGGTACGGGTGAGCGATCTGTACGCGATGAACTGGAAGGCGGTCGTGGACGCCGCGGACTACGGCCCCCACGCCTCAAGCCCGCTGAAGGTCGCCCGGGACTCGGGCCGGGCCTTCAACGCCGGGACGCTCACCCCGGACGTCCTCGCCGAGCAGGAGAAGCTGCTGTGGGCCGACACGATCATCTTCCAGTTCCCGCTGTGGTGGTACACGATGCCCGCGATCCTCAAGGGCTGGGTGGACCGGGTGTTCACCTACCGCTTCGCGTACGGCGTCGGCGAGCACAGCGATACCAAGTACGGCGAGCGCTTCGGCGAAGGCACCCTCGCGGGCAAGCGGGCCCTGCTGTCGGTGACCGCCGGCGGCCCGGAGCCGCATTACGCCGCTCGCGGGATCAACGGCCCCATCGACGATCTGCTGTTCCCGATACACCACGGCATCCTCTACTACCCGGGCATCGAGGTGCTGCCGCCGTTCGTGCTGTACGGCGCCGACAAGCTCACCGGCGGCGACTTCGAGGACGCCGCGAAGGCGTGGCAGGAGCGGCTGCTGTCGCTGGAGACGACCGAGCCGATCGCGTTCCGGCGCCAGAACTTCGGTGACTACGAGATCCCGTCACTGCAGTTGAAGGAGGGCCTGGAAGTGCCGGGCCGCAAGGGTTTCGGCCTGCATGTGCGCGGTTAGCCGCCGGCGAGGTACCGGACGAGCCGGGGCGCGAGCCCGAGGGTCGGCCCGAGGACGGCGGCCCGGCGTGGACGGTGACTTCGCGAACAGTCCGGCAAGCCCACAACACAGCAAAACGGTCGTCACCGTGATCACGGTGACGACCGTTTCGTCGCTGCTCCATGGTGCGCGAGGGGGGAGTTGAACCCCCACGCCCTTGCGGGCACTGGAACCTGAATCCAGCGCGTCTGCCTATTCCGCCACCCGCGCATTGGGTGTTGCCTTCCGGCTGCCGCGCTCCCCGGTCCTTTCGGTCCGGCTCGCGGTGTGACCGCCTTCCGACATCCAGAACACTAGCACGCTCCGAAGGGTGCCCTCACACCCGTTTACGGTGGCCCGCGGCCGACGGGGACCCTGCCGGTTGCGGGACACTGGCTCATGGCCGCCTCTACGATCCCTAGGGGAGAAGCGCGGGAACGGCCCGAGGGCGACACTCGTCACTCCTGGCGCCGAAGGGGAACCAGCCGTTTTCCCGAGGCGTGGATACGATCAGTAAGCAGTATCAGGAACGGCACCGAGCATCACAGGCGTCACCGAGGGAAGGAGGTGCCCCGTGGGAGTACTGAAGCGCTTCGAGCAGCGACTCGAGGGTCTCGTGAACGGCACCTTTGCCAAGGTGTTCAAGTCCGAGGTGCAGCCTGTCGAGATCGCGGGCGCACTCCAGCGGGAGTGCGACAACAACGCCACCATCTGGAACCGCGACCGCACGGTCGTTCCCAACGACTTCATCGTCGAACTGAGCGGCCCGGACTTCGAGCGGCTCAGCCCGTATTCCGGACAGCTCGGCGACGAGCTGTCCGGCATGGTCCGCGACTACGCCCAGCAGCAGCGGTACACCTTCATGGGGACGATCAAGGTCCATCTGGAGAAGGCGGACGACCTCGACACCGGCCTGTACCGGGTGCGCAGCCGCACCCTCGCCTCCAGCGAGTCCCAAGAATCGCACGGACAACACGGTCAACACGGACAACACCCGCCCGCACCCCGCCACACCAGCAGCGCGGTCACCCATGGCGCCGGCTATGCGGCGCAGCCCGCCGGGGCGCCGCCCATGCCCTCGTCCCCGCCGACCGGCGCGGGCCGCCCCCTGCCCCGCACGGGCGGCCCGGGAGCCGGAGCCACCACCCGCCGCTGGATCGAGATCAACGGCACCCGCCACCAGATCTCCCGGCCCACCCTGGTGCTGGGCCGCAGCACCGAGGCGGACGTACGGATCGACGACCCCGGCGTCTCCCGCAAGCACTGCGAGATCCGGGTCGGCACTCCCGCGACGATCCAGGACCTGGGATCGACCAACGGCATTGTCGTGGACGGGCAGCACACGACCCGCGCTACGCTCCGCGACGGCTCGCGCATCGTCGTGGGCAGCACCACCATCGTTTACCGGCAAGCCGAAGGGTGAAGCGGGGCACATGTCAGAGCTGACCCTCACGGTCATGCGGTTGGGGTTCCTCGCCGTACTGTGGCTGTTCGTCATCGTGGCCGTACAGGTCATCCGCAGTGACCTGTTCGGCACCCGGGTGACCGCGCGCGGCTCGCGCCGCGGCGGCGCCGAGCGGCAGACCCAGCGCCAGCAGCAGGCCACCCCCCCGCCGCAGCGCCAGCAGCAGACCGGCGGGCGACGCGGCGACCGCGGCCGGGAGGGCCGCGGGCGGCGCGGCGCACCCACCAAGCTGGTGGTCTCCGAGGGCACCCTGACCGGCACCACCGTGGCCCTGCAGGGGCAGACCATCACCCTGGGCCGCGCCCATGACTCCACGATCGTGCTGGATGACGACTACGCGTCCAGCAGGCATGCCAGGATCTATCCGGACCGCGACGGCCAGTGGATCGTCGAAGACCTGAGTTCGACCAATGGCACCTATCTCGACCGGACCCGGCTGACCACCCCGACCCCGATCCCGCTCGGCTCACCGATCCGGATCGGCAAAACCGTCATCGAGCTGCGGAAGTAGTAGGACCATGACGACCGGAGGGTGGGCATCGAGGTGGGCAAGGGGCGGTACCCGGAGCCGACTGGCGAGGTGCGCATGAGTCTGTCACTGCGTTTCGCCGCCGGATCCCACAAGGGCATGATCCGGGAGGGCAACGAGGACTCCGGTTACGCCGGCCCCCGGCTGCTGGCCATCGCCGACGGCATGGGCGGCCAGGCCGCGGGCGAGGTCGCCAGCTCCGAGGTGATCTCCGCCCTGGTGTCGCTGGACGACGACGTCCCGGGCTCCGACCTCCTCACCTCCCTCGGCACCGCCGTCCACCGCGCCAATGAACAGCTGCGCGTCATGGTCGAGGAGGACCCCCAGCTCGAGGGCATGGGCACCACCCTGACCGCCCTGCTGTGGACGGGCCAGCGGCTCGGCCTGGTGCACGTCGGCGACTCCCGCGCCTATCTGCTGCGCGACGGCGTCCTCACCCAGATCACCCAGGACCACACCTGGGTGCAGCGGCTGGTGGACGAGGGCCGGATCACCGAGGAAGAGGCCACCACCCACCCGCAGCGCTCGCTGCTGATGCGCGCCCTGGGCAGCGGCGACCATGTGGAGCCCGACCTGTCGATCCGCGAGGTGCGTGCCGGGGACCGCTATCTGATCTGCTCGGACGGCCTCTCCGGGGTGGTCAGCCATCAGACGATGGAGGAGACCCTCGCCAGCTACCAGGGCCCGCACGAGACCGTGCAGGAGCTGATCCAGCTGGCCCTGCGCGGCGGCGGCCCCGACAATGTCACCGTCATCATCGCCGACGTCCTCGACGTGGACGGCGGGGACACCCTCGCCGAGCAGTTCAGCGACACCCCCGTGGTCGTCGGGGCGGTGGCCGAGAACCAGTTCCAGGCGGCCGACAACGGTGCCATGCAGACCCCGGCGGGCCGTGCGTCCGAGCTGGGGCGCACCCCGCAGGAGGGGCCGGGCGGCGCCTTCGGCCCGCCCGGCGGCGGCGAGGCGGCAGGCGGCACCCCGGAGGGCTCGTTCGGCTCCTTCGTGGACGAGTACGACTTCGCCGAGGAGGGCGCACGCCCCCGGCGCGGCAAGTGGCTCAAGCGCTCGCTGATCGTCGCCGTGGTGCTCGGTGTCCTCGGCGGCGGGCTCTACGGCGGCTACCAGTGGACCCAGACCCAGTACTTCGTGGCCGCCAAGGACAACAACCATGTCGCCCTCTACCAGGGCATCAACCAGGACCTCGCCTGGATCAGCCTGAGCAAGCTGTACCAGGACCACCCCGAGATCGAACTCAAGTACCTCCCCGTCGACCAACGCGGCCGGGTCGAGGACACCATCGCGGTCGGCAACCGGGACGACGCCCTGAAGAAGGTCCAGACCCTCGGCGCCCTGGCCGGCATCTGCAAGAAGAAGGAGGAGCTGGACAAGGCCGAGCGGCAGCAGCGGGAGGCCCAGAAGAAGAACAAGCCCACCGCCACCGCCAAGGACCCCTCGAAGGCCGTCCAGATGACTCCCGCACCGAACCCGGGCCCCACCCTCAGCGACGACGAGCGGAAGCTGGGCGAGCAGTGCAGCGCGTCGTAAAGCCGTAAGGGGCCACCAAGCATGTCAGCCATCTCGCCCATGCCGGGCGCCACGCCCGGCACCACGACGATCAGCACGGTGGGCCAGCCGAGCAGGCGCAACACCGAGCTCGTCCTGCTCGCCTTCGCGGTTGTCATCCCCTGCTTCGCCTACGCCAATGTGGGCCTCGCCCTCGACGGCCGGATGCCCTCCGGCATGCTCGGCTATGGCATCGGCCTGGGGCTGCTGGCCGGAGCCGGCCATCTCGCGGTGCGGCGGTTCGCCAAGCACGCCGACCCGCTGCTGCTGCCGCTGGCCACCCTGCTCAACGGGCTCGGCCTGGTCATCATCTGGCGGCTCGACCAGTCGCCGAGGCTGCAGGCGGCCAAGAACTTCGCCCCCGCCGCCACCAACCAGCTGCTGTTCTCGGCGCTCGGCATCGGACTGTTCGTCGCGGTGCTGCTGATGCTCAAGGACCACCGCATCCTGCAGCGCTACACCTACATCTCGATGGCCGTCTCGCTGGCCCTGCTGATCGCGCCGATGTTCTTCCCGGCGGTATACGGCGCGCGCATCTGGATCACCATCCCCGGGCTGGGGACGCTCCAGCCCGGCGAGTTCGCCAAGATCGTCCTGGCGGTCTTCTTCGCCGGCTATCTGATGGTCAAGCGCGATGCCCTGGCCCTGGCCAGCCGCCGCGTCATGGGCCTGTACCTGCCGCGCGGCCGGGACCTGGGCCCGATCCTCGCGGTCTGGGCGGTGAGCATCCTCATCCTGGTCTTCGAGACCGACCTGGGCACCTCGCTGCTGTTCTTCGGCATGTTCGTGGTGATGCTCTATGTCGCGACCGAGCGCACCAGCTGGATCGTCTTCGGCCTGCTGATGTCCGCGGCCGGTGCGGTGGGCGTGGCCTCCTTTGAGCAGCATGTGCAGGCCCGGGTGACCGCCTGGCTGGACCCCTTCGCGGGCTGGGGCGAGTCCCAGGCCGGCGAGCAGATCGCCAAGGCGCTGATGACCTTCGGCTCCGGCGGGGTCTCCGGCTCCGGCTGGGGCCAGGGCAACTCCGACCTCATCGGCTTCGCCGCCAACTCCGACTTCATCCTCGCCACCGTGGGCGAGGAGCTGGGCCTGGCCGGCGTCATGGCGCTGCTGCTGGTCTACGCACTGGTGGTGGAGCGCGGCGTGCGGACCGCACTGGCCGCCCGCGACCCATTCGGCAAGCTGCTCGCCATCGGCCTGTCCGGTGCCTTCGCCATCCAGGTCTTCGTCGTCGCCGGCGGCGTGATGGGCCTGATCCCGCTGACCGGCATGACCATGCCGTTCATGGCGCAGGGCGGCTCCTCGGTGCTCGCCAACTGGGCGCTGATCGCCATCCTGATCAGAATCAGCGACACCGCGCGCCGCCCCGCCCCCACCCCCTCCCCCGACGCCGAGATGACCCAGGTGGTCCGACCGTGAACAAGCCCGTGCGCCGGATCGCGATCTTCTGTGGACTCCTCGTCCTCGCGCTGATGATCCGCGACAACTGGCTCCAGTTCGTCCAGGCCGACGAGCTCAAGAACAACAAGCACAACACCCGGGTGGATATCGCCCGTTACAGCCAGCCACGCGGCAACATCATCGTCGACGGTGACGCCATCACCGGGTCGCAGGAAGTCAACGGCATCAACTACAAGTACAAGCGGACCTACAAGAACGGCCCCATGTGGGCGCCGGTCACCGGCTACAGCTCGCAGGTCTTCGACTCCAGCCAGCTGGAGAAGCTGGAGGACAAGGTCCTGACCGGTGACGACGACCGGCTGTTCTTCAACCGGACGATCGACATGATCACCGGAAAGGGCAAGAAGGGCGGCGACGTGATCACCACCCTCAATGCCAAGGCGCAGGAGGCCGCCTTCAAGGGCCTGGGCGGCAAGAAGGGCGCGGTCGCCGCCCTCGACCCGCGCACCGGCAAGATCCTCGCGCTCGTTTCCACGCCGTCGTACGACCCCGGGAAGATCGCCGGTGCCAATGACGACAAGGCGTGGGCGGAACTGCTGAAGGACAAGAACGAGCCGATGAAGAACCGGGCGCTGCGGGAGACCTATCCGCCCGGTTCCACCTTCAAGCTCGTCACCGCCGCCGCGGCGCTGGAGAACGGCCGCTACAAGGACGTCGACCAGAAGACGGACTCGCCGAAGGGCTGGACCCTGCCGGACACCACGGGTATGAAGCTGCCGAACGAGACCGACATGCCCTGCGACAACGTGTCGATAAGGGCCGCCCTGCAGTGGTCCTGCAACAGCGTCTTCGGCAAGATGAGCGCCGATCTCGGCAACCGGACGATGATCGACGAGGCCAACAAGTTCGGCTTCAACAACAAGACCATCGACACCCCCGTCCGCCTCTCGCAGAGCGTCTACCCCAAGGACAACCGCCCGCAGAACGCAATGGCGGGCATCGGCCAGGCCTCCAACCGCGCCACCCCGATCCAGATGGCCATGGTCGCTTCCGCGATCGCCAACAACGGCAAGCTGATGCAGCCGTACATGGTGGACAAGCTGCGCGCCCCCAACCTCAATGTCATCGAGACCACCCAGCCCAAGCAGCTGAGCCAGCCGCTCACCCCCGAGCACGCGCAGCAGATGCAGAGCGCCATGGAGACGGTCGTCAACGAGGGCACCGGAACCGAGGCCAAGATCGACGGCGTCAAGGTCGGCGGCAAGACCGGCACCGCCCAGCACGGCGTCGACAACAGCGGCAACCCGTATGCGTGGTTCGTCTCCTACGCGAAGTCCGGTGACGGCTCGCCGGTCGCCGTCGCGGTGGTGGTCGAGGACGACTCCAAGACGGCCCGCAACGACATCGCGGGCGGCAAGCTCGCGGCCCCGATCGCCAGGAGCGTCATGGAGGCGGTGCTCAAGACCTCGAAGTGACCCCGGCCACGCCGGGGCGGTACCAGTCGCGTATCGGGTACCCGTCACGCCCGGAAGCCACCCGGCACGCCGGGTACCGTATCCGCGAACAGCACACCGCCGGACCCACGCCGGTGCGGTCGGGAAAACGGAAGGGCTGGAGCTATGGAAGAGCCGCGTCGCCTCGGCGGCCGGTATGAGCTGGGCTCGGTGCTCGGCCGCGGTGGCATGGCCGAGGTCTACCTCGCCCATGACACCCGGCTCGGCCGTACCGTCGCCGTGAAGACGCTGCGGGTGGACCTCGCCCGCGACCCGTCCTTCCAGGCCCGGTTCCGCCGTGAGGCCCAGTCGGCGGCCTCGCTCAACCACCCGTCGATCGTCGCCGTCTACGACACCGGCGAGGACTATGTCGACGGCGTCTCGATCCCGTACATCGTCATGGAGTACGTGGACGGCTCCACCCTGCGCGAGCTGCTGCACTCCGGGCGCAAGCTGCTGCCCGAGCGCTCGCTGGAGATGACGATCGGCGTCCTGCAGGCGCTGGAGTACTCCCACCGCGCCGGGATCGTGCACCGCGACATCAAGCCCGCCAACGTCATGCTGACCCGCACCGGCCAGGTCAAGGTCATGGACTTCGGCATCGCCCGCGCCATGGGTGACGCCGGGATGACCATGACGCAGACCGCGGCCGTGATCGGCACCGCCCAGTACCTCTCCCCCGAGCAGGCCAAGGGCGAGCAGGTCGACGCGCGTTCCGACCTCTACTCCACCGGCTGTCTGCTCTATGAACTGCTGACCGTGCGGCCCCCGTTCGTGGGCGACTCCCCGGTGGCCGTCGCCTATCAGCACGTACGGGAGGAGCCCAACCCGCCGAGCGTCTTCGACCCCGAGCTCACCCCCGAGATGGACGCCATCGTCCTCAAGGCGCTGGTCAAGGACCCGGACTACCGCTACCAGTCGGCCGATGAGATGCGCGCCGACATCGAGGCGGCCCTGGAGGGCAGGCCGGTGGCCGCCGCGGCGGCCCTGGGCTCCGTCGGCTACGGCGGGGGCTACGGCGGCGAGGACCAGCCGACCGCCATGCTCCGGCCGCACGACCCCAACGCCGCGGGCCACACCTCGATGCTGCCGCCGGTGCGCGACGGCGGGGGCTACGGCGGTTACGACGACGGCGGTGGCGGACACCGCTCCGGCGGGAACGGCCGCAAGAGCAGGCTCTCGACCGTCCTGCTGGTGATCGCGGGCATCCTGGTGCTGGTCGGTGCGATCTTCATCGGCAAGTCGCTCACCGAGCACGGTGGCAGCGGCGACGTCTCGGCACCGCCCCTGGTCGGCGAGACCCTGGCCTCCGCCAAGAAGCTCGGCGACAACGTCGAGCTGAAGGTGGAGCAGAGCGGGACAACCAACTGCAACCAGGACAAGGGCAAGATCTGCACGCAGGACCCCAAGGCCGGGGTCAAGGTGAAGAAGAACAGCACGATCAAGGTCGTGGTGTCGGACGGCCCCGCGAAGATCGACGTGCCCAATGTCCGCGGCGAGCCCTACGACGACGCCAGGTCGTCGCTCGAGGACCAGGGCTTCCAGGTCACCAAGAAGACCCAGGAGTCCACCGAGACGGCCCCCGACACCGTCATGGACCAGGACCCCGCGGGCGGCAGCAAGGCCGACAAGGGCGCGAAGATCACGCTCACCGTGGCCATCGCCCAGCGGAAGACCGCGCTGCCGGATGTCACCGGGCAGGACTACAAGAGCGCCAAGAAGCAGCTCACCGACCTCGGCTTCAAGGTGTCCAAGCAGGAAGAGGACTCCGACCAGCCGGCGGGCCAGGTCACCCGGCAGGACCCGGCGGGCAACTCCCAGGTCGGCCCGGGCACTTCGGTCACGCTGTATGTCTCCAAGGGCCCCCAGAAGGTCACGGTGCCCGCGGTGATCGGCCAGAAGCTCAAGGACGCCAAGAAGACGCTGACCGACGCCGGGCTCAAGGTCGGCAACATCGGGCCCGCACAGGACGACAACGCCACCGTGATGATGACCAACCCGGCGGCCGGCACCCAGGTCGACCGGAACACGCCCATCGGCATCAGCACGATTCCCGGCGGTCTCCCGGGAGACAACAACGGCAACAACGGCCGCAGCGGCGGCAATGGCAGTGACGACGGTGGCTCCTTCGGCGGCATCTTCGGCCGCCGCAACTGACCGGCGCACCATGCACAAAGCCCGGCTCCCGTGGGGGAGCCGGGCTTTATGCGTGTCTTCAGCGCAGTTCCCCGGGCGGGGTGCGCTTGGCATCCACCTTCTCGGTGCGCTCCAGCTCGGCCCAGACGATATAGCGGTAGTCGGAGGTGTAGACGGGGGTGCAGGTCGTCAGGGTGAGGTAGCGGCCCGGCCCGGTCTTCCCGGACTCCTTGGGGACGGGGTCCAGCACACTGACGTCGAACCGCGAGGTCTCCTTCAACTCCTTGAAGACCTTGTAGACATACCAGACATCGCGCGTCTCGAAGACGACCGGATCACCGGTCTTGATCTTGTGGATGTTGTGGAACTTGGCACCATGCCCGTCCCGGTGCGCGGCCAGCGTGAAGTTGCCCTGCTTGTCCCAGGGCATCGCGGCATTGACCGGCTTGCGGTAGAACCCGGCGACGCCCTCGTTGAGCACCTTGCCGCCGGTGCCGGGCTTGACCAGCACCTCGCCGTTGTTCATCGCCGGTACATGCAGAAAGCCGATGCCGTCCTTGGTGTCCAGCGCGCCCGGGCCCTTGGCCCAGCCGTCCCGGACGTGGTTGCCCTGCCGCTTGGCCTCGCGATCGGCGAGGACGTTCGTCCACCACAGCGAGTAGACGACGAACAGCGCCATCAACACCCCTGCCGTGATGAGCAGTTCGCCGATGACGCTGACGGTGGCGGCGATCCGCCCGCGCGTGCGGCCCGGCCGCCGCGGCTCGTCACCCTCGGTTGGTGCCACCGCGTTCGTACCCCGTTTCAGTCCCGTACGGTCACTCGACGAGCGCGTCCGGCTTGCCCTTGCTCCGCGGCCGCTCGTCCACCATCTTGCCCCACACGATCATGCGGTACGTACTGGTGAATTCCGGGGTACAGGTCGTCAGCGTGATGTACCGGCCGGGCCGGGTGAAGCCCGAACCCTCGGGCACCGGCTTGATGACCCCGACGTTCGCGGGGTCGGTCTGGTCCAGCCGGCTCGTCATCTCATAGGTGTAGAAGGCGCTTTTGGTCTCCACCACGATCTTGTCACCGGGCTTCAGCCGGTTGACATAGCGGAACGGTTCGCCATGGGTGTTGCGATGCCCGGCCAGCGCGAAGTTGCCCTGCTTGTCCCAGGGCATCGCGGTCCTGAGCGGTGCCCTGGAGTAGTGGCCGGCCATGCCCCGGTCCAGCACCTTGTGCTTGCCGACGCCCTCGGCAATCGGGGCCTTCACGTCCAACGCGGGGATGTAGATGATCGCGAAGCCCTCGCCCGGGGAGAACGCCCCCGCGTCACGGTCCCTGCCACCGCCCTTGTCCCAGGCGTGCTGCAGGTTGCTGGCCGCACCGCCCGCCTGCCGGTGCGCGATGATGTTCGTCCACCACAGCTGATAGGCGACAAACAGCAGCATCACCACGCCCAGCGTGATGAACAGTTCGCCCAGCAGCCGGCTGGCGATCACCGCCGGGCCGCCCCGGCGCGCCCGGCGTGCCCGCTCCGCCGCCCTGCGCCGCTCGGCGCGCCCCCCGACGGCCACCGGCGGCGCGGGCTGCACCCTGCGCAACGGCATCGTGGCCTGGTCCTCGGGCGGCAGCGGTTGGGAGACCAGTGCCCAGGAGTCCTGCTCGGGACGGAGCTCGGTCACTCTCCGGCCTTGCCCACCACCGGGGCAAGCCCGGCCGACCGTTCCACCGCCCCCGTGTCACCGCAGGCGACCAGCCAGTTGGCGAGCATCCGGTGCCCCCACTCGGTGAGCACCGACTCGGGGTGGAACTGCACGCCCTCGACCGGCAGATCACGGTGCCGCAGGCCCATGGCGATGCCACTCCTCGCATCGGAGGGGCCGGTCCAGGCGGTGATCTCCAGCTCGTCCGGCCAGTGCTTGTCCCGGTCGATCGCCAGCGAGTGGTAGCGGGTGGCGGTGAACGGCGACGGCAGGCCCTGGAAGACGCCCGCGCCCTCGTGCGTCACCAGCGAGGTCTTGCCGTGCAGCAGCTCGGGCGCCCGGCCCACCACCCCGCCGTAGGCGACCGCCATCGACTGCATGCCCAGGCACACACCGAAGACCGGCACTCCGGTGTCCGCGCAGTGCCGCACCATATCGACGCAGACACCGGCCTGTTCGGGCGTGCCCGGGCCGGGCGAGAGCAGCACTCCGTCGAAGCCGTCCTGGGCGTGCCCCGGTGCCACCTCGTCATTGCGGCGGACCTCGCACTCGGCGCCCAGCTGGTAGAGGTACTGGACGAGGTTGAAGACAAAGCTGTCGTAGTTGTCCACGACGAGAATGCGCGCGCTCATCGCGTCACCGCCCCATGGGTGAGAGCACTGCCGTTGTCCACCGTCACATCGTTGAACGGCAGCAGCGGCTCCGCCCACGGGAAGACGTACTGGAAGAGCACATAGACGACCGCCAGCACGAGTACCAGCGAGATCAGCGCCCTCACCCATGCGTTGCCCGGCAGATGACGCCAGATCCAGACGTACATGCTGTCCCTACTTGCCGATCGTTGGGGAATTGCAGCACCAGCCTAAGGGGAGGCACCGTACGGCGGGGCTCAGCCGGGCAAAGCGTTGGGCCTGCCCTCATCCACCGGCCGGGTGGCGTCGAGGTGTCCCCAGACGATCAGCCGGTGGCTGTGTCCCCACTCCGGTTCACAGGTGGTGAGCGTCAGATAGCGGCCGGGCCCGCGGTAGCCGGACCCCGCGGGGACCGGGTCGATGACCCCGGTGTCGTCGGGCACGGTCCGGTACGGCCTGGCATCCACCCGGTAGGTGAACCAGGTGGTCCCGTCGGTCAGCAGCACGGCGTCGCCGGGCCGCAGGCCGGGGAGGTCCTTGAAGGGGTCGCCATGGGTGCGCCGGTGCCCGGCGACCGCGAAGTTGCCCACCTCGCCCAGGCGCGCGGTCCGTTCGTAGTGGCCCAGGCCCTTCTTCAGCAGTTCGGTGCCGGTTCCCTGGAGGACGGGCTTGGCCCAGCCGGCGCCCAGCCGGGGGATGTACATCACCGCGAAGGGGGCACCGGCCCGGTACGGGCGCTGGGGCGAGGCCGGCCGGCCGGCTCTGGCGGCCGGTCCGGCGGACCGCTGCTCCCGGCGGCGCTCCGGGCGTTCTCGGCCTTGCTCGCCCACCTGGCCTTCCCGGCCCTCCTGGTGCTGCTGCTGCCGCTGCTCCTGCCACTGCTCCTGGAGGCGGCCGATCTCGCTGTCCATGGCCCGGTCCGCCCGGACCCCGGTCCAGTACAGCAGGTACACCACAAAGAGGACGGTCAACATCCCCACGGTGACGCAGAGTTCACTGAGTGTGCGGACGACGGAGCGCACCCTCACCGGCAGCCGCCCCCTCCCGGGTCACTCCACGGGCTTGGCGTAGTGGAGGTCCACTGTGCCCGAGTAACCCGGGAGAGTCACCGTGTCGCGCTGGTCGACTTTCCAGCCGAGGCCGTACGCGGCCACGTACTGGAGGTAGTTCCGCACCGCGGGCGAGGTGTCCAGCGCCTTGCGCAGTTCGCCGCGGTCACCGACGGCCGTCACCTTGTAGGGCGGAGAGTAGACGCGGCCCTGGAGGATCAGGGTGTTGCCGACGCAGCGGACCGCGCTGGTGGAGATCAGCCGCTGGTCCATCACCTCGATCCCCCGGGCCCCGCCCTGCCACAGGGCATTGACCACGGCCTGCAGATCCTGCTGGTGGATGACCAGGTCATTGGGCTGCGGCTGGGGAACGCCGGGGATCTTGGCGGTGGCGTTCGGCGGCGCGTCGGTGAGGGTGACGGTCAGGCCGGTACCGCTGAGCTGCTGGGTGCCCACGGCCTGCGCCAGCTCGGTGAGCCGCTTGTCCCGGGCGGCGTTGTTTCCGGTGTCGCGCCGGGCGAGGGCGTCGACCTGGGAGCGCAGGGCGGCGGCACTGCTCTCCAGCTCGCCATTGCCCCGGCTGCGCTCCTGGATGAGGTCGGACAGCCGCAGCATGGAGGCGTCGGTGCGGATGTTGGTGCCCTTGGCGGTGTTGAAACTCATCCAGAAGATGAGGCCCGCGAGGGCGAAGACGGCGGCGGTCAACAACCGTACCGGGCGGAATCGCCGGGAAGGCCTGCTGGTGGTGTCGGCGGAATTGCTCAACGTACCCTTGTCCTCTCCGACTCCGCGGAAGCACTACGCTAACGGACGCCCGACAGCCCTTGTATTCCCAGCGCGGTCACGCAGCGCATCGACAGGAGAGTTCCTCGTGCCGAAGTCACGGATCCGCAAGAAAGACGAGTTCACCCCGCCGCCCGTGAAGCAGCAGAGCATCAAGCTGACCAGTGGGCGGGGCTGGGTGGCGCCGCTGATGCTGGCGATGTTCCTGATCGGGCTGGCCTGGATCGTGGTCTTCTATGTGACGGGCAGCGACATGCCGATCGCCTCGCTGCACAACTGGAACATCGTGATCGGCTTTGGATTCATCGCCGCGGGGTTCGTGGTCTCCACCCAGTGGAAGTAGCCGGGTTATCCACACCTTCGTCCACAGTGGGGAAAACTCAGAAGATCTGTGGATAACTTCCTTGATGTTGACGCCGGTGTGACTGATCGTAAACGGCGCCCCTGCCCGGTCACACCGGCGTCTTCCAGCGAAAACGCCAGCCGCCTGCCCCTCCTTCCCGGGTCCGCACACGATTCGGTGGGTCTTGTGGACAACCTGTGCACCCACCTGTGTGAGTGACAGACGCCCCGCACCCCCCGGCTAGCCGATCTGCAGCGTCCGCACGACCACCACCGCGACGATCGCCAGCAGCGCCGCCCCGCAGGTGAGGCCCTGCACCAGGGTGCGCCTGGCGCGCGGCGCATGCACCATCCCATAGGCCACCAGCACGCCCACCACCAGCCCGCCGATGTGCGCCTGCCAGGCGATGTTGTGCCAGGTGAAGGTGAAGATCAGGTTGAGCACCAGCAGGGCGACGACCGGGCGCATGTCGTACTTCAGCCGGCGCATCACCACGGCGGTGGCACCCAGCAGCCCGAAGATCGCGCCGGAAGCACCCAGCGAAGCACTGTTCCCGGGGACGATGAGGTAGGTCAGCGCACTGCCGCCCAGGGCGGACAGCAGATAGAGCGCCAGATAGCGGACCCGCCCGAAGGCGGCCTCCAGCGAGGGGCCCAGCCACCAGAGCGAGAGCATGTTGAAGCCGATGTGCGCCGGGGACTGGTGCAGGAACGCCGCTGTCAGCAGCCGGTACCACTGGCCCTCGGCGACGCCCTCCAGGGGGGCACCGCCATGCTGCTGCGCCCTGCCGAACAGCTCGAGCGCGAAGACGAGATCGTCGCCGACCGCCAGCACGGCGATCCACACCGCGACATTGATCCCCAGCAGGATCTTGGTCACCAGATAGGGGTCGGCGGCCCGGGTGCCGCCGGCGACCGTGCGCGGCGCGGCATCCCGCCGGCCGTGACCCGCACCGGGACCACCGCTCACACACTCCGGGCACTGGAAGCCGACCGAGGCACTGACCATGCAGTCGGGGCAGATCGGCCGCTCACAGCGGGTGCAGCGGATCCCGGTCTCCCGATCCGGGTGCCGATAGCAGCAAACGGCCTGGTCGTTCATGCTTTCCCCGATCCCATCCCCGCGTGCGCGGGGCCGACGCCGCGGGCTGACAGCAACACACGGCCCCGCCCGTCATACGGACGGGCGGGGCACCGGGTTCCCGGAAAGCGTGCGATACGCCCTACCGGGTCTCGATCACCACGGAGTCGATGACGACGTCCTGGACGGGACGGTCGTTGCGCGCGGTCTTGGTGCCGGCAATGGCGTCCACGACCTTCTTGCCGGCCTCGCTGGTGACCTCGCCGAAGATGGTGTGCTTGCCGGTCAGCCACGCGGTGGGGGACACGGTGATGAAGAACTGCGAGCCATTGGTGCCCGGGCCGGCGTTGGCCATGGCCAGCAGATACGGCTTGTTGAAGGCCAGGTCCGGGTGGAACTCGTCCTTGAACTCGTATCCGGGACCGCCGGTGCCGTTGCCCAGGGGGTCACCGCCCTGGATCATAAAACCGCTGATGACACGGTGGAAGACCGTGCCGTCGTACAGCCGGTCGGTGGACTTCTTGCCCGTCGCCGGGTGGGTCCACTCACGCTCGCCCTTCGCGAGCTCGACGAAGTTCTTGACCGTCGTGGGGGCGTGGTCCGGCAGCAGCCGGATCTCGATGTCCCCTTGGTTGGTCTTCAGGGTGGCGTAGAGCTGCTCGGCCACGATCTACCTTCCATAGTCTGCAGTGACAGCAACCGATCCTCGCACGGACGGCTGTCGGGCGAGTAACGCCCAAAGCCCCGCGCGCGGCGGCGAACCATGGCATTGTCGAGCGAAGCCCCCTGTGACCCGGATGCCCGCCCGCACATGCCGGACCGCCCATCGGCAGGCATGATTTTCCACTGGGTGGAAAGGCGACAAACCATACGCCACCGAGGAGGAGGATCCCGTGACCCGCAAGGACAGCGTGCGCGCCGCGACCTGCACCGCCAAGGACAGCGTGCGCCACGCCGCGGAAGTGGTGGCGCCCTACGCCGGCACGGCCAGGGACACCGCCGTGCACTATGCGCACGAGGCCCGGGTACGACTCGCGCCCAAGGTCGTCGAGGCCGCGCACCAGGCCCGCTCGCAGTACGACACGCATCTTCAGCCCCGGCTCGAACACGCCCGCGGCACCCTGCCTCCCAAGGTCAGCCAGGCCGCCGCGGCGGCCCGCGCCGCCGCCGAGCCGGTGCGTGACGAGGCGCTCTCCCGGGGCGCCGTAGCCCTGGCCGCGCTGCGCGGCCAGGTGTCGGCGGCGGATGTCGAGAAGGTGCTGAAGAAGCAGCGGCGGCGCTGCCGCGCGGGCCGGGCGGCCAAGGGGCTCGCCGTGCTCGCCGTGGTCGTGGGCGGTGCGGTGGCCGCCTGGAAGTGGTGGGACAAGCAGGCCAACCCCGACTGGCTGATCGAGCCCCCGGCGCCCACCGAGGTCGCCGACCGGGCACCGCTGTCCTCCGTCGACGGCAACGGGGGCCGTACGGTCCTCGACCCGGAGGTCCAGGCCAAGCAGGCCGACGCCGAGGACGACGACCGTCCCTGACCGGCGCGGCACCGCCCCCGACCGGCGTCCCCGCGGGTCGGGGGCGGTGTGCCGTGCGGACGCCCCCGGTCCCCCCGCAGCACGGAAAAGACCCCTCCGGCCAGCGTTTCCGCAGGCCGGAGGGGTCTGATCAAGTGGAGCCTAGGGGAGTCGAACCCCTGACATCTGCCATGCAAAGACAGCGCTCTACCAACTGAGCTAAGGCCCCGTCGCACAACAGATTACCCGGTGTCGGAGCGGTTCCCGACCGGGTATCGCCCGCACCCACCACTCTCCGTAGGATGCAGCGCAAGATTCGCGGCAGCGAAGCGAAGGGGAGAGCGAGATGGACGCAGCACAGCAGGAAGCCACCGCCCGCGCACGAGAGCTTCAGCGGAGCTGGTACGGGGAGCCGCTGGGTGCGCTCTTCCGCCGTCTCATCGACGACCTCGGCCTCAACCAGGCCCGTCTCGCCTCCGTCCTCGGCCTGTCGGCGCCCATGCTCTCGCAGTTGATGAGTGGTCAGCGGGCGAAGATCGGCAACCCCGCGGTGGTACAGCGGGTGCAGGCGCTGCAAGAGCTCTCCCGCCAGGTCGCGGACGGCAGCGTCAGCGCCGCCGAGGCCGCCGAGCGGATGGAGGAGGTCAAGCGGAGTTCGGGCGGCTCCGTCCTCAACTCCACCCAGACCACGGCCAGCAGTGGCGCGCCGACCGTCAAGCGGGTCGTCCGGGAGATCCAGTCGCTGCTGCGCTCGGTGGCCGGTGCCGGGGACATCATCGACGCCGCCGAGACGCTCGCCCCGGTCCACCCCGAACTGGCCGAGTTCCTCCGGGTGTACGGCGCGGGACGGACCGCCGAGGCCGTCGCGCACTATGAGGCGCACCAGAACTGACGGCACCGGGTGAGGCCGAGGCGGCACGATGGGTGAGGTCTTCGCCGGGCGGTACGAGCTCGTCGACCCGGTCGGACGCGGCGGCGCGGGGGCCGTGTGGCGTGCCTGGGACCATCGGCGGCGGCGCTATGTGGCGGCGAAGGTGCTCCGGCAGAGCGACGCCCACACCCTGCTGAGGTTCGTCCGGGAACAGGCGCTGCGCATCGACCACCCCCATGTGCTGGCACCGCTCAGCTGGGCGGCGGACGACGACAAGGTGCTGTTCACCATGGACGTGGTGCGCGGCGGTTCGGTCGCCCATCTCATCGGGGACTACGGGCCGTTGCCGCCGCGGTTTGTGTGCGTGCTCCTCGACCAGCTGCTCGCCGGGCTGGCGGCGGTGCATCTGGAGGGCGTGGTGCACCGCGACATCAAGCCCGCCAATCTCCTTTTGGAAGCGACCGGAACCGGGCGTCCGCATTTGCGTCTCTCCGATTTCGGAGTGGCCATGCGCAAGGGCGAGCCACGACTCACCGAGAGCAACTATGTTATGGGCACGCCCGGTTACTTCGCGCCCGAGCAAATGGCGGGCGAGGAACCGGACTTCCCCGCGGATCTCTTCGCCGTCGGCCTGGTGGCGCTGTATCTGCTCACCGGCCGGAAACCCGATGCCGAAGCCCTGGTGCGGAGATTTCTCGAGCAGGGCGTGCCGAACGCGCCGGAAGAGGTGCCCGGTCCGCTCTGGGACGTCATCGCGAATCTGCTGCAGCCGGATCCGCAGGTGCGCTTCCGTACCGCCACGGGCGTCCGGAAGGCCCTTGCCTCGGCCGTGGAGCTGCTGCCGGAACCCGCCGCGGACGAGGAGCGCATCGAGGTCTTCGACCAGGTCGGCCCGCTGCCGCCGGGGTTCGGTCGCAACGGGCCCGAACCGGCCGCCCGCACGGTGCCGCCGCCCGTCCCGCCGCCGCCCGCGTACCCGCCGGACAGCGGCTCCCAACCGGTGTCCCGGACCCTGTCCCGGCCCACGCCCGTGACGTTGCCGCTGCCCGCCGCCGTGCCCGCGCCGGCCGGCCGGTCCGGGCCGCCCGCGCGGCTGGCGATCCCGGTGGTCGTGGTGGCGCTGGTCTGCCTGCTGGCCGGGGTCTGGGCGCTGGCCGTCGGCTGACCGGCGGTTCACCGCTGACCCGCCGGTTCACCTTCGCAATCAATTCATTTGCTTTAGTAAAAAACCGGGCCCCGACCGCCGAAGCGGCCGGGGCCCGGGCACAGGGCTCTTTGTCTCACACACCCGAACCTGCGGGCACGGAGTCGGTCGCCTCCGTCCACAGATCCTGCTCGGCGCGATCCGCCTGGATCTGGCGGTACACGAGGAGCCCGCCGATGGCGGCCAGTGCGACCAGGAGCAGCTTCTTCACCGCGCGACCTCGTCTTTCCTTGACGTAAGGGGACTCTGGTGGCCGATGATACACACCGCCCGATACCGGTCGGTGACCTGTATCCGGACCTTTACCCGCCGAAGCCATGACCCCGGCCACCGCTCAACTCCCGTTGCAGAAAGCCGATCGGCTCGGGCGGAGAAATCTCCGCCCGAGCCGATCGCGCCAGTGGGGCTAACAGGACTTGAACCTGTGGCCTCTTCCTTATCAGGGAAGCGCTCTAACCGTCTGAGCTATAGCCCCGCGCTGCACCGAAAGATTAGCGCACTTGGGGCCCAGTCCCAAAATCGCCCGCCGGGGCTACTCGTCCTCCGCAAGCGTCAGCTCCACGCCGCCCACAAAGGAGGCGGAGAGGTTGTAGACAAAGGCCGCCAGCGTCGCCAGCGCGGTGGCGAGCACCACCTCGATCACCGCGATGACCGTGGTGAACATGAGCACCCGCGGCAGCGACAGGAACGACTGCAGATCAAAGCCGCCGCCCTCGCCGGAGGTCGCATCGCTGATGGTGCCGCCCACGGACGCAAAGACGCCCATGGCGTCCAGCACGAGCCACAGCACCGCCATCGCCACGATGGTGCAGATCCCCAGCGCCAGCGACAGCAGAAAGCTGACCTTCATCACCGACCACGGGTCGGCCCTGGCCACCCGCAGCCGTGCCGAGCGCGTACGCGGCCCCATGGCGGCCGCCGGGGGCGCCGGGCGCGCGGGAGCCGCCTGCGTGGCCCCCGCGGCCTGCCTGGGCCTGCCCCCGCCCTTGCCGGCCCCGCCCTTCGCGGCCCCGGCCGGCGGGTCGTACGCCTTCGGCGGGTGGTAAGGCTGTGGACCTCGGGTGTCCGTCATGGTCTTCCCCCTGCTCGCGGTTCCGGTGCCCCCGTCCCGGGAGTCTGCCCCGTCCCCGCCGGGGCCACGGGCGCCGACCGAATCGGTTGCGGCGCCCGCGGAATCCCGCCGCCCCGCACCCGTACCGCTTGCCGCGGCGCCCGTGGCTCGACTCACGACTTACTCCTCGGTGTCCTCGGCCGCCCCGGCCGCGTCCGCCGACGCGCCCTCCGCGGCCTCTTCGACCTCTTCGGCCTCACGGCCGGCCTCGGCATTGCGGGCGATGCCGACGACGGCATCCCGCTTGCCCAGGTTGATCAGTTGGACGCCCATGGTGTCACGGCCGGTTTCCCTGACCTCGTCCACCCGGGTACGGATGACACCGCCGCCGAGCGTGATGGCGAGGATCTCATCGCTCTCCTCGACCACCAGCGCACCGACCAGCGAACCCCGGTCCTCCACGATCTTGGCGGCCTTGATGCCGAGGCCGCCACGGCCCTGGACGCGGTACTCGTCGACGTTCGTCCGCTTGGCATAGCCGCCGTCGGTGGCGGTGAAGACGAAGGTGCCCGGCCGGACCACGTTCATCGACAGCAGCTCGTCACCCTCGCGGAAGCTCATGCCCTTGACGCCCGAGGTGGCACGCCCCATCGGGCGGAGCGACTCGTCCGTGGCCGTGAACCGGATCGACTGCGCCTTCTTGCTGATCAGCAGCAGGTCGTCGGCGGCCGAGACCAGCTCGGCACCGATCAACTCGTCCTCGCGGCCGTCCTCCGTCTCCCGGAGGTTGATCGCGATGACACCGCCGGACCGCGGCGAGTCATAATCCTTGAGCGAAGTCTTCTTCACCAGGCCGGACTTGGTGGCGAGCACCAGATAGGGCGCCGCCTCGTAGTCGCGGACGGCGAGGATCTGGGCGATCTTCTCGTCCGGCTGGAAGGCGAGCAGATTGGCCACATGCTGACCGCGCGCGTCCCGGCCGGCGTCCGGCAGCTCATACGCCTTGGCCCGGTAGACCCGGCCCTTGTTGGTGAAGAACAGCAGCCAGTGGTGCGTCGTCGAGACGAAGAAGTGGTCGACGATGTCGTCCTGCTTGAGCTTGGTGCCCCGCACGCCCTTGCCGCCGCGCTTCTGCGAGCGGTAGTCCTCGGTCTTGGTGCGCTTGACGTAACCGCCGTTGGTGATGGTGACGACGATGTCCTCCTCGGCGATCAGGTCCTCGATGGACATGTCACCGTCGAAGGGCACCAGCGCGGAGCGCCGGTCCTCGCCGAACTTGTCGACGATCGCGGCCAGTTCGTCGCTGACGATGCCGCGCTGGCGCTCCGGCGAGGCGAGGATCGCGTTGTACTCGTTGATCTTCGCCTGGAGCTCGTCGTGCTCGGCGACGATCTTCTGCCGCTCGAGAGCCGCCAGCCGGCGCAGCTGCATCTCCAGGATCGCGTTCGCCTGGATCTCGTCGATCCGCAGCAGGCCCATCAGGCCCTCACGGGCGATGTCGACGGTCTCGCTGCGCCGGATCAGCGCGATGACCTCGTCGATGGCGTCCAGTGCCTTCAGCAGACCGCGCAGGATGTGGGCGCGCTCCTCGGCCTTGCGCAGCCGGAAGCGGGTGCGCCGGACGATGACCTCGATCTGGTGCATCACCCAGTTGCGGATGAAGGCGTCCAGCGACAGGGTGCGCGGCACGCCGTCCACCAGCGCCAGCATGTTGGCGCCGAAGTTGGTCTGCAGATCGGTGTGCTTGTAGAGGTTGTTGAGGACGACCTTGGCGACCGCGTCCCGCTTGAGGACGATCACCAGGCGCTGGCCGGTGCGGGAGGAGGTCTCGTCGCGGACGTCGGCGATGCCGCCGACCCTCCCGTCCTTCACCAGGTCGGCGATCTTCTGCGCGAGGTTGTCCGGGTTGACCTGGTAGGGCAGCTCGGTGACCACCAGGCACTGGCGGTTCTGGATCTCCTCGACCTCGACCACCGCGCGCATGGTGATCGAGCCGCGCCCGGTGCGGTACGCATCCTCGATGCCCTTGCGGCCCACCACCAGCGCACCGGTGGGGAAGTCCGGGCCCTTGATCCGCTCGACGAGCGCGTCCAGCAGCTCCTCGGGGGCCGCCTGGGGGTTGGCCAGGAACCACTGGGCGCCCTCGGCGACCTCGCGCAGGTTGTGCGGCGGGATGTTGGTGGCCATGCCGACCGCGATGCCGGCGCTGCCGTTCACCAGCAGGTTGGGGAAGCGCGCCGGCAGTACCGTCGGCTCCTGGTTGCGGCCGTCGTAGTTGTCCTGGAAGTCGACGGTCTCCTCGTCGATGTCCCGGACCATCTCCATCGACAGCGGCGCCATCTTGCATTCGGTGTACCGCATGGCGGCCGCCGGGTCGTTGCCCGGGGAGCCGAAGTTGCCGTTGGAGTCCACCAGCGGCATGCGCATCGACCAGGGCTGGGCCAGCCGGACCAGGGCGTCGTAGATCGAGGCGTCACCGTGCGGGTGGTACGTACCCATGACGTCACCGACGACGCGGGCGCACTTGTAGAAGCCCTTCTCGGGCCGGTAGCCGCCGTCGTACATCGCATAGAGCACCCGGCGGTGCACCGGCTTGAGGCCGTCGCGCACATCGGGCAGCGCACGCGAGACGATCACGCTCATCGCGTAGTCGAGGTACGAGCGCTGCATCTCGGTCTCGAGCCCGACGGGCTCGACGCGCATGCCCACGCCCTCGATGGTGGCGGGCTGGCCCTCGGGGGTGGTGCCGTCCGGGGTCGCGGGCACCTCTTGGGTGGAATTCTCGTCGGCCATTGCTGTTCAAAGTCCTTTCGAGCTGCGGCTGTCGGTCAGGCCGAACTCAGATGTCGAGGAACCGGACGTCCTTGGCGTTGCGCTGGATGAAGGAGCGCCGCGCCTCGACGTCCTCGCCCATGAGCACCGAGAACAGGTCGTCCGCCTGTGCCGCGTCGTCCAGGGTGACCTGGCCCAGCACCCGGTGGTCGATGTCCATGGTGGTGACGCGCAGCTCCTCGGCGTTCATCTCGCCGAGGCCCTTGAAGCGCTGGACCGAGTCGTCCCGGACCCGCTTGCCGTTCTCCCGGCCGAGCTGGATCAGCGCATCGCGCTCGCGGTCCGAGTAGGCGTACTCGAAGTCCTCGCGGCCCCACTTGATCTTGTAGAGCGGGGGGCGGGAGAGATACACATGCCCGGCCTCGACCAGCGGCCGCATAAAGCGGAAGAGGAAGGTGAGCAGCAGGGTGTTGATGTGCTGGCCGTCGACGTCGGCGTCCGCCATCAGAATGATCTTGTGGTAGCGGAGCTTGGAGATGTCGAAGTCCTCGTGCACCCCGGTGCCGAAGGCCGAGATCAGCGCCTGGATCTCCTGGTTCTGCAGGATCTTGTCGACGCGCGCCTTCTCGACGTTGAGGATCTTGCCGCGGATCGGGAGGATCGCCTGGTACTGCGGGTTGCGGCCGGACTTGGCCGAGCCGCCGGCGGAGTCGCCCTCGACGATGAAGATCTCGCACTTGGTGGGGTCGTTGGACTGGCAGTCGCTGAGCTTGCCCGGCAGCGAGGCCGTCTCCAGCAGGCCCTTGCGGCGGGTGAGGTCCCGCGCCTTGCGGGCCGCCACCCGCGCGGTGGCCGCCTGGATGCTCTTGCGGATGATGTCCGCGGCCTCGTTGGGATTGCGGTCCAGCCAGTCGTTGAGGTGCTCGTAGACCGCCTTCTGCACAAAGGTCTTCGCCTCGGTGTTGCCCAGCTTGGTCTTGGTCTGGCCCTCGAACTGCGGCTCGCTCAGCTTGACCGAGATGATCGCGGTCAGGCCCTCGCGGATGTCGTCACCGGTGAGGTTGTCGTCCTTCTCGCGCAGCAGCTTCTTGTCGCGTGCGTACTTGTTGATCAGCGAGGTCAGCGCGGCGCGGAAGCCCTCCTCGTGGGTACCGCCCTCATGGGTGTGGATGATGTTGGCGAAGGAGTAGACCCCCTCGCTGTACTGGGTGTTCCACTGCATCGCGACCTCGAGGGAGAGCATCCGCTCCTTGTCCTCGGCCTCGAAGTCGATCACCGTGGGGTGGACCAGCTCGCCCTTGCGCGAGTTGAGGTAGCGGACGAAGTCCGAGATGCCGCCCTCGTAGTGGTAGCGGACGGCGAGGGCCTTGCCCTCCTCGTCCACATGGTCCGGGCGCTCGTCCGTCAGCGCGATGGTCAGGCCCTTGTTGAGGAAGGCCATCTCCTGGAAGCGCCTGGAGAGCGTCTCGAAGGAGTACTCGGTGGTCTCGAAGATGTCCCCGTCGGCCCAGAAGGTGACCGAGGTACCGGTCTCCTCGGTGGGCTCGCCCTTCTGCAGCGGCGCCGTGGGAACGCCCAGCTTGTAGTCCTGGGTCCAGCGGAAGCCGTCCGTCCTGACCTCGACGGCCACCCGCGTCGACAGCGCGTTGACCACCGAGACGCCGACGCCGTGCAGACCACCGGAGACGGCATAGCCGCCGCCGCCGAACTTGCCGCCCGCGTGCAGCACGGTCAGCACGACCTCGACGGCGGGCTTCCCCTCGGAGGGGACGATGCCCACCGGGATGCCGCGGCCGTTGTCCACCACGCGCACCCCGCCGTCCGGCAGGATCGTCACGTCAATGGTGTCCGCATGGCCCGCCAGGGCCTCGTCCACGGAGTTGTCGACCACCTCTTGGACGAGGTGGTGCAGACCACGCTCGCCGGTGGAGCCGATGTACATGCCCGGCCGCTTGCGGACCGCGTCCAGGCCCTCCAGCACGGTGATCGCGCTGGCGTCGTACGACGTCTCGCCGCCGGGGGCGCCGGATGCGGCGCCCGCCGTCTGGGAAGGGGTGGTGTTCTCGTTGGGGTTGCCGGAATCGGCCACGAAGCGCCCTTTCTGGCACAGCACAGCCCTTCCCTTGCCTGCGACGGGGCTGGCCCGGGGTGGATGACCAGGCGGGCAGGCGAGAGCGGCTGCGTCGTTCGACTTGGTTCCGCGGATAGGCGGCGGATTGCCACCAGTCTACCGGTAGCGCCGACATGAATGGGGGTTTGGCGGTGTCTGAGTCCTCATGTGCCGCCCTGAACCGGCATCAGCCGACTCCCTATATGCAGCCCGGGCCTTCAAGAGGCTCACAGCGGCACTCAGCGCTTCCGGCTGTCAACCACCCGCAATCGTGAGCGGAGTCTCAGCCCGTCCCGCCCGCCTCACCCGTAGGTGTCCCCCGGCCCGGTGCTCCCCGGGGCACGCAGCGATCCGTACCGACGGCCGGGGCCGCCCGGCCCCAGCACCTTGATCAGGCGCACCGTGCCCTGGCCCAGGTCCTCGTTGAGCCTGGCCACCAAGGTCGGTGCAAGCAGCCGCAGTTGGGTTGCCCAGGTCGTCGAATCGCACTGCACCGTCAGCACCCGGGCGTCCTCGTCGTACCTCTGCGGCTCACAGTGCAGCGCCACATCCTGGCCCACCAGCTGCGGCCAGCGCCCCATCACCCCGCCCACCGCGGCGGGCGTCTCCCAGCCGCGCTCGGTGATCAGCCGGTTGATGGCCGCGCCCAGCGGCAGCGGATCCCGGCCGTCGGCCCGCGCGCCGGACCGCAGACCGCCGCGCCGGGCCTGCTTCTTCTGCTGCACCGCGTTGCCGCGCGCCCGCGCCTGCTCCTTGGCGGCGCGCAGCGCGACGCGCGCGAGGTCCACGCCGGTGGGCGGCTCCCGGTCGGAGGCCGGGGAAGGCTCGGGGGGCTTCGGCTGCTCGGTCATGCGCGCTCCACCACGCCCTGGGACACCGCGTACCGCGCGCCGGCCAGCACTGCGGGCACATCCTCCGGCACCGCGGCCGTCACCAGCACCTGCTCGCCGGGGGCCACCAGCTCCGCCAGCCGCTCCCTTCGCCGGGCATCGAGCTCGGCGAAGACGTCGTCGAGCACCAGGACCGGCTCATTGCCCTCCGTGCGCAGCAACTCATACGAGGCCAGGCGCAGCGCCAGGGCGTACGACCAGGACTCGCCGTGGCTCGCGTATCCCTTGGCGGGCAGCTCGCCCAGCCGCAGCACCAGGTCGTCGCGGTGCGGTCCGACGAGCGTCACACCGCGCTCGAGCTCCTGTTTGCGGGCCTCGCCGAGGGCGGTGATCAGCACCTGGTGGAGCTCCTCGCGGGTGCCGGCGTCCTCGGTGCCCAGCGGGCCCTTGTAGTCGAAGGCGACCGGGCCGCCACCGGGTGCCAGCCGCTCATGGGCCTTGTCGGCCAGCGGCAGCAGGGTGGTGATCAGGTCGAGCCGGTGGGCCAGCAGCTCCGCACCGGCCCGGGCCAGGTGCTGGTCCCAGATGTCGAGTGTCGACATGTCCATGGAACGCCCGCCATGGCGGCGGGCCATGGCGGCGGACTTCAGCAGGGTGTTGCGCTGCTTGAGGACGCGCTCGTAGTCGGAGCGCACGCCCGCCAGGCGCGGGGAGCGGGCGGTGACCAGCTCGTCGAGGAAGCGGCGGCGCTCCGACGGGTCGCCCTTGACCAGCGCCAGGTCCTCGGGGGCGAACAGGACGGTGCGCACGATGCCGAGCACATCGCGGGGTCTGACCTGGGAGGAGCGGTTGATCCGGGCCCGGTTGGCCCGGCCCGGGTTGAGCTCCAGTTCGACCAGCTGCTGCCGCTCGTCCTGGACGACCGAGGCACGGACGACCGCCCGGTCGGCGCCGAGGCGCACCAGGGGGGCGTCGGAGGAGACGCGGTGGCTGCCGAGGGTCGCCAGATAGCCGACCGCCTCGACGAGGTTGGTCTTGCCCTGGCCGTTGGGGCCCACAAAAGCCGTGGTGCCCGGGTCGAGCGGAACCTCGACCCGGGCGTACGAGCGGAAGTCGGCCAGCGACAGATGCGAAACGTGCATGGGTGTGCGCCGGCCCTTCTGGTGGGGTTACTTGCTCTCGACCGCGTGACCGCCGAACTGGTTGCGCAGCGCGGCGATCATCTTCATCTGCGGCGAGTCGTCCTGGCGGGACGCGAAGCGGGCGAAGAGCGACGCGGTGATCGCGGGCAGCGGCACGGCGTTGTCGATGGCGGCCTCGACCGTCCAGCGCCCCTCGCCGGAGTCGGCGGCGTAGCCGCGCAGCTTGTCCAGGTGCTCGTCCTGGTCGAGGGCGTTGACGGCCAGGTCGAGCAGCCAGGAGCGGATGACGGTGCCCTCCTGCCAGGAGCGGAAGACCTCGCGGACATCGGTGACCGAGTGGACCTTCTCCAGCAGCTCCCAGCCCTCGGCGTAGGCCTGCATCATGGCGTACTCGATGCCGTTGTGGACCATCTTGGCGAAGTGGCCCGCGCCGACCTTGCCCGCGTGCACGGAGCCGAAGTCGCCCTCGGGCTTGAGCGCGTCGAAGACCGGCTGGACCCGGGCGACATGCTCGGCGTCGCCGCCGTACATCAGCGCATAGCCGTTCTCCAGGCCCCAGACGCCGCCGGAGACACCGCAGTCGACGAAGCCGATGCCCTTGGCGGCGAGCTCCTCGGCGTGCTTCTCGTCGTCGGTCCAGCGGGAGTTGCCGCCGTCGACGACGATGTCTCCGGGGGAGAGCAGCTCGGCGAGCTCGTCGATGGTCGACTGGGTCGCGGCCCCGGCCGGGACCATGATCCACACCACCCGTGGGCCCTGGAGGGAATCCACCAGCTCCTTGAGGCTGTGGACATCCGCCAGATCCGGGTTGCGGTCGTATCCGATGACGGTGTGGCCTGCGCGGCGGATGCGCTCGCGCATATTGCCGCCCATCTTGCCGAGACCGACGAGACCGAGCTCCATCAGTGATCCTCTATGCCGTAGTCGTTGCGGTTTGTGCCCCGTCCCGAGCCTACGCCCGAGGGTCTGTGCACACCTGTCGGGACGGAGCGCTCAAACGCTCCGGCCTCAGCCCGACAGCCGCACGGGCATGATCAGGTACTTGTACGCCTCGTCCGCCTCCGCGTCGACGGCCGGCTTGCCGCTGAGCAGTGCGGGCTTGGTGGAGGTGGTGAAGGAGAGCTGGGCGACCGGGGAGTCGATCGCGGAGAGGCCCTCCAGCAGGAAACCCGGGTTGAAGGCGATGGAGATGTCGTCGCCCTCGAGCTTGGCGTCGACCCTTTCCACAGCCTGTGCGTCATCGCTGGAACCGGCCTCCAGGATCAGCACGCCCTGCTCGAAGCTGAGCCGCACCGGGGTGTTGCGCTCGGCGACCAGGGCCACCCGCTTGACGGCCTCGACGAACGGCGCGGTCTCGATCACGGCGACCGAGTTGAACTCGGTGGGGAAGAGCGTGCGGTACTTGGGCAGGTCGCCCTCGAGCAGCCGGGTGGTGGTGCGCCGCCCGGCGCCCTCGAAACCGATCAGGCCCTCGCCCGCGCCGGAGCCGGAGAGCGCCAGCGACACGGTGTCACCGCTGCTGAGCGACTTGGCGGTGTCCAGCAGGGTCTTGGCGGGCACCAGGGCGACCGCGGAGACGTCCGGGGTCTCGGGCTTCCACATGAAGTCGCGGACGGCGAAGCGGTAGCGGTCGGTGGAGGCCAGGGTGACGGTGTCGCCCTCGATCTCGATCCGCACACCGGTGAGCACCGGGAGCGTGTCGTCACGGCCGGCTGCGATGGCGACCTGGGCGGCGGCGGAGGCGAAGACCTCGGCCGGGACGGTGCCCGTGGCGGTCGGCATCTGGGGCAGCGCCGGGTATTCCTCCACAGGCAGGGTGTGGAGTGTGAATCGCGAGGAGCCGCAGACGACGGTGGCCCGCACTCCGTCGGTGGAGATCTCCACAGGCCTGTTGGGAAGCGAGCGGCAGATGTCGGCGAGGAGGCGGCCGGAGACCAGGACGGTGCCGTCCTCCTCCACATCCGCCTCGACGGAGACGCGGGCCGACACCTCGTAGTCGAAGCCGGAGAGGCTCAGGGCGCCCTCCTCCGCCTTCAGCAGCAGGCCCGCGAGGACGGGCACCGGCGGACGGGCCGGGAGGCTGCGGGCCGCCCAGGCCACTGCCTCCGCGAGTACATCGCGCTCCACCCGGATCTTCACCGGAACCGCCTCCTGCTTGTTGCTGGCTCGCCTTGCTGGCTTCGTCGTCGGCTCAGTTGCCGGAGACCAGTCTGACGCACACCGCTGACAGTCGGCGCTGCTCGGGGTCAAGTCGGCCCGGGTGGCGTGTGGCGGCCCGAGGCCGAGTTGTGCACAGGGCCCACTTCGAAACGAGTTCTCCGCTTGACCTCTGTGGTCGTAGTAGTAGGGCCTGTGGAAACCGTGGAAAACTTCCTTTTCCCAGGTCAAGCCCACTTTTTTGTCCACCGGCCCTGTGGGCGGCGACGGTGGAAAAACGGGGTGCGCTGTGGAGAACGGAAAGTTCTGCACAGGCGGTGCACAGGCGAGGCCCACTTCTCCCCAGGGCCGTCCCCAGTTTTACCCGCGTTCCCCACAGGGCAACCCGGCAACCTGGTGTGACGCCTTTCACTCGGCGCGGTGATCCCGGGCGTTTCCTTGCCGAACAGTGGATGGCGATGTGGAAAGGCTGTGCACAACAGCAATCTTCCTGTGGGTTGCCGGTGGACAACCGGCGGGCCCGCCGTGGGCGAGCCGGTCATCCACAAGCTGTGGATTTCCGTTTGCCACAAATCCACACCCCCCTGACCTCCCCTGATGGCCTATCAACAGGCTGCGCTGTGGACATCATCTGGATAACTTCCCGGTCCCCAGGGTGTGGACGGTGGTTCCGGGCGGATTCTGTGGAGAACCGGTGTCCGGGGACCCGTATTCGAACAGGCCGTCCGCTCCCCACCCGGCCGCGGAACGCCGAAGGGCGCCTCGGGCGGTGCCTTCCCGGGGGCAACCCCCGGACCCCCGGCCGATCCCGGCCGCCCCGGTCGGAGACGTTGAAGGGCGCCTCGGGAACCGTCCCGAGGCGCCCTTCGGAGCGTTCTCGTGCGTGTGTCAGCCGTTCTTGATGCGGTTGGTCAGCTCCGTCACCTGGTTGTAGATGGACCGCCGCTCGGCCATCAGCGCCCGGATCTTGCGGTCCGCGTGCATCACGGTGGTGTGGTCGCGGCCGCCGAACTGCGCGCCGATCTTCGGCAGCGAGAGGTCGGTGAGCTCCCGGCAGAGGTACATGGCGATCTGCCGGGCCGTCACCAGCACCCGGCTGCGCGAGGCCCCGCACAGGTCCTCCACCGTGTGCCCGAAGTAGTCGGCGGTCGCGGCCATGATCGCGGGAGCCGTGATCTCCGGTGAGGCGTCCTCGCCGCCCGGGATCAGGTCCTTGAGGACGATCTCGGTGAGGCCGAGGTCCACCGGCTGCCGGTTGAGGCTGGCGAAGGCCGTGACCCGGATCAGCGCGCCCTCCAGCTCGCGGATGTTGCGCGAGATCCGGGAAGCGATGAACTCCAGCACCTCCGGCGGGGCGTTGAGCTGCTCCTGCACCGCCTTCTTGCGGAGGATCGCGATCCGCGTCTCCAGCTCCGGCGGCTGCACATCCGTGATCAGGCCCCATTCGAAGCGATTGCGGAGCCGGTCCTCCAGGGTCACCAGCTGCTTGGGCGGCCGGTCCGAGGACAGCACGATCTGCTTGTTGGCGTTGTGCAGGGTGTTGAAGGTGTGGAAGAACTCCTCTTGCGTGGACTCCTTGCTCGCGAGGAACTGGATGTCGTCGACCAGCAGGATGTCCATGTCGCGGTAGCGCTTGCGGAACGCGTCCGCCTTGCCGTCGCGGATGGAGTTGATGAACTCGTTGGTGAACTCCTCGGAGCTCACATAGCGCACCCGGGTGCCCGGATAGAGGTTGCGCGCGTAGTGCCCGATGGCATGCAGCAGATGGGTCTTGCCGAGCCCCGACTCCCCGTAGATGAACAGGGGGTTGTACGCCTTGGCCGGTGCCTCGGCCACCGCCACCGCCGCCGCATGGGCGAACCGGTTGGAGGCGCCGATGACAAAGGTGTCGAAGAGGTACTTCGGGTTCAGCCGGGCCGTCGGCTCGCCGGGCCCGGTGGCGCCCGTCGGCCGGTCACCGCTTCCGCCGCCCGGGCCCGGCCGCTCGGCTCCCGGCCCCTCGGCCTGGCCGGTGCGGCGCACGGGGGGCTCGGGCAGCTCGCGTCGCTGCTGCGCATACGGCCCGGACGATGGAGCCGGCCCGGACGACGGAGCCGCGGACCGGTAGTCCGGCTGCTGCTCGTACCCGGACGCGCCGTGCTGCGAGGCGTACGGGTCGCGCTCCCCCTCCGGGAAGCCGCCCAGGCGCGGCTGCTGCCAGCCGTAGTCGCCCCGGTCCACCGGGGACGGACCCGGGCGGCGCGGCCAGGAACCGGAGTCGGCGCGGGGCTGCTGGTAGTCGGGGTAGGCGGGACGCACGGCCGGCAGGTCATCGGCGGCAGACTGCCGGCCGTAGCCCTCGCGGCCGTCATAGCCGTCGTACGCGTCGCGCCCCGGACCGCCCGCCGGGGGGGCCTCGAAGCGCTGCACCCGCTCGTCGTGCGCGGGCTGCCGGGGGGCGGGCGGCTCGCCGGCGGAGTTGTCGACGGTGATCGCGATCCGGATCGGCCGGCCGCACTCGCGGCTGAGGGTCTCGCTGACGATCGGGGCCAGCCGGCCCTCGAGGACGCCCTTGGCGAACTCGTTCGGCACCGCGAGCAGCGCGGTGTCGGCGACCAGGGCGAGCGGCTGGCACCGCTTGATCCAGTGCTCGTCCTTGCTTTCGACGCTCTGGCCGCTCTGGCCGCCCGGGCCGCCCTGGCCTCGGCCCTCGCCCAGGAGCTGCTCGAGCACGCGCGGCCACACTGCGGCAAGATCGGCAGGCAGGTCAGCCACAAGGCACGCTCTCTCGGTCAGCTTGGGACGCCCCCAGGTCCCACAAAGGTGTGGTTCTCGGGACGGGCGGGAAGGATTCGGAGTTCCGCCACGGTAGTCAGGCCGCGGGGCGCGGTTCAAGTCGTTGTCCACAGGGTGTGCACAACTGTGCCATGCGCCCGCCACCCCACCGCGCCCGGGCCCGGCACACCACGGACGGGCACCCGGGGAGCTACGGTGTTCCCTGGTGCGCTCCCGGTTTGACCGGATGGCGTAACCGCGCGTACCGTGACCAGGTCGAGTTGTCGATGGCTGCTGCCGCCTGCCTCCGATGGGCAAGGGTCGCACTCCCAGGAGTGTGATCGTGAAGCGGTGCACTTGCGTATTGCGAGCCTCCTCGTGGGCGCACGGTGACAGCCAGGCGATGTCCCGCCATCACACGATTCATTTCTGGAGCCCCCGAGTGAGCAAGCGCACCTTCCAGCCGAACAACCGCCGCCGCGCGAAGACCCACGGCTTCCGGCTGCGTATGCGTACCCGTGCCGGCCGCGCGATCCTCGCGTCCCGCCGTGGCAAGGGTCGCGCCCGCCTGTCGGCCTGACCAGGCCGGACACCAAGGTCCTGATGTGCTGCCTACCGAGTCTCGGCTGAGGCGGCGCGAGGACTTCGCGACCGCGGTTCGCCGAGGACGCAGGGCCGGGCGCCCGCTCCTCGTCGTCCACCTACGCAGCGGTACAACGGACCCGCACACACCTGGGGAGAGTGCTCCTCCGGTGCGTGCGGGTTTCGTCGTGAGCAAGGCCGTCGGCGGTGCCGTGGTCCGCAATCTGGTCAAGCGCAGGCTGCGCCACCTCCTGCGTGACCGGCTGGATCTGCTGCCCGCCGGTAGCCTGGTGGTCGTCCGTGCCCTGCCGGGCGCGGGCGAGGCGGACCACGGCCAACTGGCCCGCGATCTCGACACCGCGCTGCAGCGGCTGTTGGGAGGAGCGCCGCCGCGAAGCTGCAATCCCCCGGAGGGTGACGTCCGGAATCCCGGTCGGCACCCGGGAGGGAACGCACGGTGAAGTATCCGCTGCTGTGGTTGATCAAGCTGTACCAGTGGACCATCAGCCCCCTGCTGGGCCCGGTCTGCAAGTACTACCCGTCGTGCTCGCACTATGGCTACACGGCCATCAAGGTGCATGGCGCGCTCAAAGGAACGGCGCTGACGGCCTGGCGCATCCTGCGCTGTAACCCGTGGTCGCTCGGTGGCGTCGACCACGTACCTCCCCGGAAGCGTCCGGTCTGGCACCAGCGGCTGAGGAGCCGACTGGGTGGACACCCCGCCACAGGGCCCACCGCACAGCCCGAGACTCAGCCCAACGCCCAAGGAGCCTGATTCGTGGACACGATCCTCGGTCCTCTCTATTACGTAGTTTCCTGGATCATCGTCCAGTTCCACTCGTTCTTCAGCTTGATCTTCGACAAGAACAGTGGCTGGGCGTGGGGTCTGTCCATCGTCTCGCTGGTGGTCCTGATCCGTATCTGCCTGATCCCGCTCTTTGTCAAGCAGATCAAAGCGACGCGGAACATGCAGGCGCTCCAGCCGAAGATGAAGGCGATCCAGGAGCGCTACAAGAGCGACCGGCAGCGTCAGTCCGAAGAGATGATGAAGCTCTACAAGGAGACGGGGACCAACCCGCTCTCGAGCTGTCTCCCGATCATCGCCCAGTCGCCCTTCTTCCTCTCGCTGTACCAGGTCCTGAACCACATCGCGCAGAACAAGACGGTCGCGTTCATCGACAAGGACCTGCTGGCGAGCGCGCAGAAGGCGCATATCTTCGGTGCCCCGCTGTCCGTCAAGTTCCTGGACAGCGCGACCAAGATCGAGCGCCTTGGCTCCACCGTGACCGACGTGCGGATCGTCACGGTCGTCATGATCGTCCTGATGTCGCTGTCGCAGTTCTACACGCAGCGTCAGCTGATGACGAAGAACGTCGACCTCACGGTGAAGACGCCGTTCATGCAGCAGCAGAAGATGCTGATGTACGTCTTCCCGGTCATGTTCGCCGTCTTCGGCATCAACTTCCCCGTCGGTGTTCTTGTGTACTGGCTGACCACCAACGTGTGGACGATGGGTCAGCAGATGTACGTCATCCGCCGCAACCCCACTCCGGGCAGCCTCGCCTACACCCAGCGCCAGGAGCGTCTGCGGGCCAGTGGCAAGCTCAAGGAAGACCCGGCGGAGGTCGAGGCCAAGGAGGCTGCCGAGGCAGCGCGCGCCGCCCGCCAGCAGCCCAAGCGGCAGACGAAGGCGAAGCGGCAGACCGGCGGTCCCTCCGACCAGCCCCAGGCCCGTACCAGGGCATCCTCCGCTGCCAAGACCGAGCAGCCCGAGGACGCCAAGCCCAAGCAGGGCGGCGGTTCTTCGGGCCGTGGCGGCAAGTCCGGGCAGCGCAAGGGCGGCCCGCAGCGGCCCAAGCACCCGTCGTCCAAGAAGTAAGGAGGAGTCCACCGTGACGGACACCCAGCACGAGACCAGTGCGATCGCCGCCGAGGGCACCGACACCCTGTCCCGCCTGGAGCAGGAAGGCGAGATCGCGGCCGACTACCTCGAGGGTCTGCTCGACATCGCCGACCTCGACGGCGACATCGACATGGATGTCGAGGCCGACCGTGCCTCGGTCTCGATCATCAGCGACTCCACCAGCCGTGATCTGCAGAAGCTGGTGGGCCGTGACGGCGAGGTGCTGGAGGCGCTCCAGGAGCTGACCCGGCTCGCGGTGAACCGGGAGACCGGTGACCGCAGCCGCCTGATGCTCGACATCGCCGGCTTCCGAGCCCGCAAGCGCGAGGAGCTCGCCAGGCTGGGTGCCAAGGCCGTCGAGGAAGCCAGGAGCACCGGCCAGCCGGTCAAGCTCGACCCGATGACTCCCTTTGAGCGCAAGGTCGTCCATGACGCGGTGGCGGCGGCGGGCCTGAGCAGCGAGTCCGAGGGCGAGGAGCCGCAGCGCCGCGTGGTCGTGCTGCCGGCCTGACCCGAGCGCCCTTCCAGGTAGCCACGGCCCCGTCTGCTCGCAGACGGGGCCGATCCTTGTCAGCCTGATAGTCAGACTCTGTGGTGTGGACTCGCACAGACAACCTTGTACGGAAGGACGGTTCACCGTGGAAGAGGCAGCGGAGCTACCCCCGGCGCCCCCGGAGGCACGGGCGGTTTTCGGTGACCGCTTTCCGGATGCCGTTCGCTATGCGGAGTTGCTCGCCGACGTGGGCGTCAAGCGCGGACTGATCGGCCCCCGAGAGGTCCCCCGGCTGTGGGAGCGGCATCTGCTGAACTGCGCGGTGCTCTCCGAGGCCGTACCCCAGAGCGTTTCGGTGTGCGATGTGGGCTCGGGGGCGGGGCTGCCTGGCATCCCGCTGGCGCTGGTCCGTTCCGATCTCCAGATCACGCTGCTGGAGCCGCTGCTCCGCCGTACGACGTTCCTCTCGGAGGTCGTGGAGCTGCTCGGCCTGGACCATGTCACGGTGGTCCGTGGCCGGGCCGAGGAGATGCTGGGCAAGGTGCCGCCGGTGCATGTGGTGACGGCACGGGCCGTGGCACCGCTGGACCGGCTGGCAGGCTGGGGGGTGCCGCTGCTGCGTCCCTACGGCGAGATGCTGGCCCTCAAGGGGGATACGGCCGAGGAGGAACTCAAGGGCGCGCGGGCCGCGTTGAGCAAGCTCGGGGTGGTGCGGACCTCGGTGCTCCAGGTCGGCGCGGGCGTGGTCGACCCGCCGTCCACCCTGGTGCGGGTCGAGGTCGGGGAGAGCCCCGGTGGGGTGCGCTTCGCCGCCAAGCGGGCGAAGGCCGCCCGAGTCGGCCGGGCCCGCCGTCGGCGCTGACATTGCTCCATACAAGCTGTCAAAACTACACATAGCGGAGTGTCGTGACGGGGCGGCCTTGCGTCACGCTCATCGTGTTCCACGTGAAACATCGCTCTTTGCTCCAGGGAATCATCAGTCGTGGTCGCGCGGCCGCCGCGCGCGTGGGTTCACCCACCGAGGGTTCATCCACAGGAGAAGTGGATTCATCCACAGGAGAGCGGGCCTCGCTGGTTCACGGCCCCGAAAGCATGGCAGGCTCTGCTCATCGCGAGCCTGATGTCGAGGAGAGTGAATCCTTGCGGTCCGACGCCAATATCGCGGGGCCGATGGCCGATCCGGTCCCCGGCCCCCGCCCCGCCGACTCCGAACCGGTGCCCAATCCCGCCCCCAGGGCGGCTGGGGAGGTGGTTTCACGTGAAACGCCGCCCCCGATGCCCAGACCGGACCACACCCGGGTGATGGTGGTCGCCAACCAGAAGGGCGGGGTCGGCAAGACCACGACCACCGTGAATCTGGCGGCCTCGCTGGCACTGCACGGCAACCGGGTGCTGGTGGTCGATCTCGATCCGCAGGGCAATGCCTCCACGGCACTGGGAATCGATCACCACGCCGAGGTGCCGTCCATCTATGACGTCCTGGTGGACCAGAAGAAGCTGTCCGAAGTGGTCCAGCCGGTACGGGATGTGGAGGGCCTCTTCTGTGCGCCCGCCACCATCGATCTGGCGGGCGCCGAGATCGAACTCGTCTCACTGGTGGCCCGGGAGAGTCGGCTGGACCGGGCGATCAAGGCCTATGAACAGCCGCTGGACTACATCCTCATCGACTGCCCGCCCTCGCTCGGCCTGTTGACGGTCAATGCGCTGGTCGCCGGAGTGGAGGTGCTGATCCCCATCCAGTGCGAGTACTACGCGCTGGAAGGCCTGGGACAGCTGCTGCGCAATGTCGAGCTGGTGCGAGGACACCTCAACCCCAAGCTGCATGTGTCGACGATCCTGCTGACCATGTACGACGGACGGACCAGGCTGGCTTCGCAGGTGGCCGACGAGGTGCGCAGCCACTTCGGCCAGGAGGTGCTCCGGACCAGCATCCCGCGCTCCGTACGCATCTCCGAGGCGCCCAGCTACGGCCAGACGGTTCTCACCTACGACCCGGGCTCCAGCGGCGCGCTGTCGTATCTGGAGGCGGCCCGTGAGATGGCCCTTCGGGGGCTCGGCATGCATGACGACGGCGGCAGGGCCCATACCGTGGGCCGTCAGCAACAGCAAGACCAGCACAGCATGTCGGAGGGGCTGCAGTGAGTGAGCGACGTAGAGGACTGGGCCGTGGGCTCGGTGCGCTGATCCCGGCGGCGCCGAAGGGGTCGGACGGTGGTGCACCGGCGGTGGGGCCCGGGGCGACGTCCCCCGCCGCGGTACCGGTGCTGACGGCGGACCGAGGGGCCGCGGTGCAGATGGCCACGCTGGTCGTCGGTGATGTCGCCGCAGCGGATGAGGCCGTTTCGGGTGATGGCGTTTCACGCGACGGTTCTTCGCATGGCGGTGTTTCGCATGGCGGTGTTTCACATGAAACTGCGCCGGAAGCGACCGTGGAGATGGTGGCGGGAGCGCATTTCGCCGAGCTTCCGCTCGACTCCATCACGCCCAACCCGCGCCAGCCCCGTGTGGTATTCGACGACGAGGCCCTCGATGAGCTGGTGACCTCCATCCGAGAGGTGGGCCTCCTGCAGCCGGTGGTCGTCCGGCAGTCAGCGCCGGAGCGCTATGAGCTCATCATGGGCGAGCGCCGCTGGCGAGCTTGCCGGCAGGCCGGGCTGGAGACGATCCCCGCCATCGTCCGGGCAACCGATGACGAGAAGCTGCTCCTTGACGCACTGCTGGAGAACCTGCACCGCGCCCAGCTGAATCCTCTTGAAGAGGCCGCGGCCTACGACCAGTTGCTCAAGGATTTCAACTGCACACATGACGAGCTGGCCGACCGGATCGGACGATCACGCCCGCAAGTCTCCAATATGCTGCGGCTGCTGAAGCTGACCCCGGCCGTGCAAAAGCGGCTTGCCTCGGGGGTACTGTCCGCAGGGCACGGCCGGGCGTTGCTGCCGGTCGACGACTCGGAGGAACAGGACAAGCTCGCCCGGCGCATTGTGGCCGAAGGGCTCTCGGTGCGGTCGGTCGAGGAGATCGTGCATCTGATGGGCTCCCGGTCGAATGGCCCCGCGAAGGTCAAGGGACCCCGAGCCGGAACCCGGGTCTCGCCGGCGCTGACCGGTTTGGCCTCGCGGTTGTCGGACCGCTTTGAGACCAGGGTGAAGGTGGACCTCGGTCAGAAGAAGGGCAAGATCGTCGTCGAGTTCGCCTCGATCGAGGATCTGGAGCGGATTCTGAGCACGCTCGCTCCGGGCGAAGGCGGAGTGCTGGACCACAAGCTCTCCGATGAGGACTCGGCCGAATAAGGGCTGCCTGGCGATCGCTTCGGGGCGGGTCGTGTTTCACGTGGAACATTGGCGTGGAACGCGACCCGCCCCTTTGCCTTGGCTGACTATCGACTCAATCGACGTGCGGATACGATGCGTTGAGGTATGGCACAACCACTGGGACACATCGATGCGGTTCGCGGAGGGGCGAGGCCATGCGAACGGTGAGCCGGACCGGACTGGTGGCGACGGGCTTGGGCCTGGGGGCGGTCGGCGGGTTCGTCGGCAGCCTGCTCCGGGAGTGCAGCGTGCTGAGTGCCACCCGGGGCGTGGCACGTGATGGAAGTGAGGAACTGGCTCCATGGGGCGTCGGCTCGTACCGCTCACGCTGGACAATCTCCCGGACCTCCCCAAGCGCTGCCGCGCCTGTGTCTTCTGGGAGCTGGACCCCGTCAGCGGCGAAGCGGCGCTGAGGGCCGGGCGTCCGGAGCTGGAGAAGGAAGCTTGGATCTCGGCCGTGCTGCTGGAGTGGGGCTCCTGCGGTCGTGTGGTGTATATCGATGAGGTGCCGGTCGGCTTTGTGCTTTATGCCCCACCGGCCTATGTGCCTCGTTCAACGGCCTTTCCCACCAGCCCTGTTGCGGCGGATGCCGTGCAGTTGACGACCGCCTGGCTGATGCCGCGCTATCAGGGGCAGGGGCTGGGCCGGGTGATGGTGCAGACCGTCGCGAAGGATGTGCTGCGGCGGGGTTTCAAGGCGATCGAGGCCTTTGGCGATGCGCGCTGGAAGGAACCGGCGTGTGTGCTGCCCGCCGACCATCTGCTGGCGGTGGGCTTTAAAACCGTACGGCCCCATCCTCGATATCCGCGGCTGCGGCTGGAGTTGCGGTCGGCGCTCTCCTGGAAGGAGGACGTCGAGCTGGCGTTGGACCGGCTGCTGGGGGCGGTGCAAAAGGAACCGGCCCTGAGGCCGTTGTGACAACGGGCCCGCCCCTCGATGGAAGGGCGGGCCCGTTTCACGTGAAACGCCGTCTGCTCACTCGCTGATGAAGGCGTCCAAGTCGCGCTCGAGGGCGGCCTTGGGCTTGGCGCCGACGATGGTCTTGACGACCTCGCCGCCCTGGTAGACGTTCATCGTCGGAATCGACATCACACTGTACTTGGCGGCGGTGGTCGGGTTCTGGTCGATGTTCAGCTTGACGATCTCGAGCTTGTCGCCGTGCTCGGCGGCGATGGCTTCGAGCGAGGGCGCGATCTGGCGGCAGGGGCCGCACCACTCGGCCCAGAAGTCCACCAGTACGGGCTTGTCGCTCTTCAGGACGTCCTCGTCGAAGGATGCGTCGGTCACGGCCTTGAGAGCCATGGGGGGTCTCCTTGGGTTTCTCTGTAGGGGGGGTGGGGCGGATGGTCAGGCGGTCAGCTCGGGCTCACGGCGGTTCGCACCATCGGCGAGGGCCGCGAGAAAGCGCTCCGCGTCCAGCGCGGCGGAGCAGCCGGTACCGGCGGCGGTGATCGCCTGGCGGTAGGTGTGGTCCACGACGTCACCGGCGGCGAACACACCGGTGAGGTTGGTGCGGGTCGAGGGGGCGTCGACCTTGAGATAGCCCTCGTCGTCCAGCTCCAGCTGGCCCTTGAACAGCTCGGTGCGCGGGTCGTGGCCGATGGCGATGAACAGGCCCGTCACGGGCAGGGCGGAGGTCTCACCGGTCTTGACATTGCGCAGGGTAAGGCCGGAGAGCTTGTTGTCACCGTGGATCTCGGCGACCTCGCTGTCCCACACAAAGGAGATCTTCGGGTCGGCGAAGGCACGCTCCTGCATGGCCTTGCTCGCGCGCAGGGTGTCGCGGCGGTGGACCACGGTGACGGACTTGGCGAACCTCGACAGGAAGGTGGCCTCTTCCATCGCGGTGTCGCCACCGCCGATGACGGCGATGTCCTGGTCCTTGAAGAAGAACCCGTCGCAGGTGGCACACCAGGAGACACCGCGGCCGGAGAGCTCGTCCTCGCGCGGCAGGCCCAGCTTGCGGTGCTGGGAGCCGGTGGTCACGATCACTGCCTTGGCGCGGTGGACGGTGCCGGCGGAGTCCGTGACCGTCTTGATCTCGTCGCTGAGGTCGACGGCGACGATGTCGTCCGGGATCAGCTCGGCGCCGAAGCGCTCGGCCTGGGCCCGCATGTTGTCCATGAGGTCGGGGCCCATGATGCCGTCCCGGAAGCCGGGGAAGTTCTCCACGTCGGTGGTGTTCATCAGCGCACCGCCGGCGGTCACGGAACCCTCGAAAACCAGCGGCTTCAGGGAGGCGCGGGCGGTGTAGAGCGCAGCGGTGTAGCCCGCGGGCCCGGAGCCGATGATGATCACGTTGCGGACGTCGCTCACGGGTGTCTTCCTTCTCTGCCGACTGCTGGCTGGGGTTCCTTGCGGGGTCTCACCCCACCCAACGGATCCTACGGGGCGAGCATTCCCTCAGGAGCACGACAGCGGCGGTGGCAACGGCTCAGGAACGCGCCATCGTCCGGTTCACCAGGATCTTTCCCGGCCTCGGTGGCGAGAGGGAAGCGCAGGTGGAATCGACGACAAAGACATCGACGAGCGACTCGTCGTCGGGGTGCGGAAGGATGACGAGATAAGCGTCCTTGCCGGAATACTTCTCCGCATGTGTGGCGAGGAACGGGTCCGGGCGTCCGATGCCCTGACGCACACAGACCGGGACGGTGGTGCCGGAGTCACGCAGGGTTTCGGAGGAGTCCTGGACGCCCAAGCCTCGTGTCTCGGTGGACTTGCGGGACCTGAGGAGATCGTGGACCCGAGCGCTGAGATCGCCGACGGGAAAGGTCCGGGGCGTTGATGCGTTCGGTGTTACCCCTTGTGCTTGGGTGCCGTCCCCGTCGGACTGCAGGAACAGGGCGCCCACACCGATGACGGCGGCAGCGCAGGCGGCGCCGAGCAGTGTCATGGGCCAATGCCGGAGGGCGGGTCGGCTGCGGCGCCCGGGGCCGGTGGGTGCATGCGGACGGCCTGCGGGGCGGTCAATGGTTTCACGTGAAACGCGCTTGGTGCCGGCCGGGGCCGTTTCACGTGAAACAGTGCCGGGCGTGCTTGCCGTCGTTTCACGTGAAACGACGCTCGGGGCAGTCGCGTCGAGGAGTGCTTCGGCTGCGAGCGCGGCGTCGATTCTCCCCGCGATGTCTGCGGGCATCCGCATGGGCCCGGGAAGCGTGCCGAGTGCGCCACGGATCTCGTTCAGCGAGCTGTGCACGTCCTCGCAGAGTTCACAGGCGGCCAGGTGCTCCCGCAGATCGGTGGTCCGAGCAGGAGAGAGGACACCTTCGGTGAATGCGGAGATCTCCGCGACCTCCGGGTGCCCGTCCGCGCCGGTCGTCGAGGTCACGCTCGCCCACCTCCGCCCTTCACTGGATCCGCGTCGCTCTGTGCTGCCGGTGGTGGGACGGACGTCCCCTGCGACCGGTTCCTTTCCCTGTCGGCGGGAGGGCTACCCCTGCCACCGGGCCGCAGATGGGTGAGCATCGGCAACAGCCGGGCCCGGCCTCTTGCGCAGCGGCTCTTCACGGTGCCGACGGGGACGTCCAGCACGGCGGCCGCCTCGGCCACCGGATAGCCCTGCATATCGACGAGAACGAGCGCGGCTCGCTGATCAGGGGGCAATGTGGCCAGTGCTTGGAGCAGTTCACGGTGCAGGTCGTCGCGCTCCGCGGGTTCGGCCGCGGACTCATGGGGCTCGAGGAGTTGCTCGAGCCGCTCGGTCTCGGCGAGCGGTGCGGTGCGTCGTGCGGCGGCCTTGCGGGCCCGGTCCAGACAGGCGTTGACGGTGATGCGGTGCAGCCAGGTGGTGACGGCTGACTGCCCGCGAAAGGTGTGGGCGGCCCGATAGGCGGAGACCAACGCGTCCTGGACGGCGTCCGCGGCCTCCTCCCGGTCCCCGAGGGTACGGAGCGCCACGGCCCAGAGCCGGTCGCGGTGGCGTCGTACGATCTCGCCGAAGGCATCGGGGTCACCGGCGACATGACGGGCGAGCAGCTCGCTGTCGCTGCTTCCATCTCTGGTGATTGCCCTCACCCCGTCCCCGAGAGCGCTTATCGCGCATGCACGGCCTGATGCCAAGACCAACTTAGAGAGGACGGGTTTGGCTGGGTAGGGGCAGAGGGCCATCGATCGCCGGTATGCCGTCAGCCGCGGAATTCCACCTCGTTGATGGCCTGTTTGTAGCCGGCGCCGCTGTAGTTGGCGGTATCCGAGTAGGGCACGGCGCTGATCCACAGCAGAACGTACCGGGCCGGTTTCTTCAGGGTGAACTCGGCCTTGGTGCCCTTCACCGTGCGAGCTGCCAGCTTCTCCATCCCCTTGACGGACGTGGAGGGCGACAGGCCGTCAGCCGCGTAGAGCGTCAGGGTGGTGTGGTCTCCGCCGTAGACCAGATGCACCGTCGCACTCGACAGGGGGCGCTTGGACCCGAGGTCGTAGACGATCCCGAAGCCTTCCTTGAAAGAACCCGGGGCCAGCTGGTCGGTGTATGACTTGGAGCGCCAAAAAGTCTTGCCGTCCCCGTCGTAGGTCAGCTTCACCTCGTCGCTGTGCTGTGGTTTGCCGTCAGGGGCGTATTCCCTGGCCCCCTTGATGGAGATCTTCTTGGCTCCGGCCTTCTTCGTCGTGTCGTCACCGCCCGTGGTCTGCGAGTGATCGGTCTTGTCCTCCTCGCCGTGTTTCAGCAGAGTGTCCGCGAGCTGCCAACTGCCCAGCCCCAGCGCGGCGATGAGCAGCGAGGAGACGATCCACTTGATGGCCGTGCCGGTACGGCTCTGCAGTGGGGGCGGTGGGGAGACGGGCGCGGGCTGCACCGACCTCGGCCCATAGGCACCCTGCTGGTAGTTCGGGCGGCCATAGGTCGGGGTGCTGGTGAAGGAGGACTCCGGCGGCCGGATGCGCGGCATCGCGGCGACCGCCTTGGCCAGTTCTTCCGGGGTGGTGCACGGCTGTTCCTGCCGTGAGGCGGTGGCGCCGTTGTTGACGAGCGCGCGCATCGCGAGTTGGGACAGGCCGCGATGCACCCCGGCGCGGACCTGGTCGGGGGCGATGAGGCCGACGCCCTTGGGCAGCCCGGACAGCCCATGGGCATTGCCCTCGTACGGCCAGCGCTGGGTGAGCGCGGCATACAGGAGCGCGCCGATGGCCTCGGTGTCGGTGCGCTGGGGGTGGTCGGAGGTGATGCCCCGGAGCGAGGCCATGACGGCCAGGCCGCGGATGCGGTACTGGCCGGTGTCGGTGCGCAGCACGGAACTCGGGCCGAGGCGCAGGTGGGAGAGGCCTTCGCGGTGGGCGGCGGCCATGGCCTGGGAGACCTGGCTGACGAGCTGGTATGCCTCGTGCGGTTCCAGCGGGCCGGAGGTGAGGAGTGGGGTGAGCTCGGTGGCGTCGGGCAGCCACTCATGGACGACATAAACCAGGTCGTTCTCCTCGACGGCGTCGAGGACCTGGATGAAGCGCGGGTCGCCGAGGAGGGCGGCCGAGCGGGCCGCGGCCAGCACCGAGCGGGCCCGCGGGTGGTCGGCGGGCAGCAGGTGGACCCCGACGGCCCGGCGCAGCTTCTCGTCGACCGCACGCCAGCTGCTGAATCCCTCCAGACGGGTGACGCACTCCTCCAAGCGGTACCTTCTGGCGAGCTTGTGACCGCTGTGCAGCTCGGACCGCTGCGCGTCACGCGCGGGGCCCCGGTCGTTCTTCTCTGCCTCCGCCCCGTCGGCCGTGGCTTTGCCCGCCTTGGCGGTCAGCGGCTGCTTGCCGCTGTTGTCTGCCACGTCGACGGCAGCCGTGCTCTGTTCCGCCACCGCCGTTCCTGCCTCCCCATCCGTTGCACCGTGTCCACAGCCACGACAATTGTGCCCACAGTCAGACGCTATGCACGACACGCGAAAGCGGGCGAAGGTTGTGCTCGGCGGCTCAGCGCCCCAGCCGTCCCCGGACCATTCCGACCATGGCGGTGAGCTCCTCGATGCGCATGCGCTTCGCGGCGATGTAGAAGACGGCGATCAGCATCAGTCCGCCACCGGCCAGAGCGGCGAGCGAGCCTGCCACGCCGCCGCCCAGCACCTGGCCGATGCCGTAGGCGATGGCTCCGCTGATCAGGGCCGCGGGGATACACGCACCGGCCAGGCGGGCGTAGGTACGCATCACCCGCGCACCGTCCAGGTCGCCGCCGAGCCGGTTGCGCAGCCGCTTCCAGGCGACGCCGACGCCGACCGCGTAGCCGAGCCCGTAGGAGGCGGCCATGCCCGCCACCGCCCACTGGGCGGGCAGTAGGAGGTAACTCAGGCCCGAGGCGGCCGCGTTCACGGCGGCGACGATGACGGTGTTGTAGAAGGGCGTGCGAGTGTCCTCGTAGGCATAGAAGGCACGTAGGACGACGTACTGCACAGAGAACGGGATCAGGCCGAGGCCGAAGGCCATCAGGACGTGGCCCATGGAGCGGGCGCCTTCGATGCCGGATGAGCCGAAGAGCAGAGTGCAGATCGGGACGCCGAGGGCGACGAAGCCGAAGGCGACGGGCACGATGGCCACGGCGGAGGTGCGCAGCCCCTGGGAGATGTCGTCCCGGACCGCGGCTGCGTCTCCCTCGAGCGCGGAGCGCGATAGACGCGGCAGCATGGCGGCCATGATCGAGACGGTGAGGATGGCCTGGGGCATGTTCCAGATGAGCTGGGACTGCGAGTAGGCGGTCAGGCCGGAACCGTCCTTGCCCGCCGCAGATTGGGCCGCAGTGGCCAGCCAGGTGACCACCAGGTTGCCGGCCTGATTGGCGAGCACGAACAGCATCGTCCACTTGGCCAGCTTGGCCGCCTTGCCCAGGCCGTGGCCGCGCCAGTCGAACCGGGGCCGGATCCTGAAGTCGGCTGCCCGTAGATACGGGATCATCGCCAGGGCCTGCACCACAAGCCCCAGCAAGGTGCCGACCCCCAGCAGCCGCAGACCCTCGGGTGGAATCGAGCCGACATCCATGCCGGATTCACCGTAGGTGCCGTAGACCCCGATGAACAGTCCAAAAGCGGCGATGACCACGACATTGTTGAGGACCGGGGTCCACATCATGGCTCCGAAGCGGCCGCGCGCATTGAGGATCTGCCCCATCACCACATGGATCCCCATGAAGAAGATGGTGGGCATGCAATAGCGGATGAAGGCGATGGTGACCGAATTCTTCGCAGGATCGTCGGCGAAGGTGGGCGACATCAGGCGGACCAGGAGTGGCGCACCGAGGACGGTGATCAGCACCAGAGCACCGAGGATCACGGCGACCAGTGTCAGCAGCCGGTTGGCGTAGGCCTCTCCACCGTCGTCGTCCTCCTTCATGGAGCGGACAAGCTGGGGAATGAAGACCGAGTTGAGGCCGCCGCCGATAGTCAGGAAGAAGACCATCGCGGGCAGCATGGTCGCAAGGCTGTAGGTGTCTCCGAGCGCCCCGCTGCCGAGCGCGGCGACGAAAAGAGCGGACTTAACGAAGCCGGTCAGCCGGGACACCATCGTCCCCGCCGCCATCAGCGCGCTCGACTTCAGCAGGCTCGCCGCCTTGCCGCTCTTCGCCGGAGCGGCCGGGACGGGCTCCTGCTCGTCGAGGGGTTCGGCAGCTAGTGGTTCGGAGGGCGGTGGGACATACAAACCCGCCGGCGGGCCCTGCTGCCCCTGCGGAGGCTGCGTCGGCTCGTATGGCTGTGGCGGCTGCTGCTGGTCACGGAAGAGATGAGCGAACGCATCCTGCTGAGGGGGCTGTACCGGGGCCGTACCCGGGTAGCCGCCCATGTTGATCAGCTGGGTGGCGGCGTCGTCACCGTAGCCGTGCACGGGCCCCTCGGGCTGGACCACGGGCGGCCACGGCTGCTGTTGTTGGTAGCCCTGCTGCTGATAGCCGCCCGGTGGCGGGGGCGGGTACGGGGCGCCGGCCACCGGATCCTGGGCGGCCGGGTCGTGATCCGGGTACGGGTCGGAGGCGTAGGCGTCCCGCAGGTAGGGGTCCTGGGCGTACGGTTCCGGGTGCTGCGCGTCAGGGACGGGCGGGGCCGGCGGGTACTGGCCCCGCTGATCACCACCCGCGCCCTGGCCGCGGTCACCCTCGTACGGCGCGTTCATCGCTACCCCACCTCATCAGTCCGCGGCCGAGCGGCCCACGACACGTCAACGTTCCACTCTCTCACCCGAGCCGGATGGGTCACCGCTTTGCGATCCGGCTTCCATGGATCGGCCACCGGGCCGCTCGGGCTCGCCGTCACCGTTTCCGTCCTCGTGGGAACCGCCCTCGTCATCGCCCCGTGGCCCGTCCTCCCCGGCCTTCCGGCTGCCCGACCGCTTGCGCTTGAGGTAGATCCGGAGCCCGGCGAGGACCAGAAGGAGAACGCCACCGGCGATGACCAGCAGCACCATAGGGGTGATGGAGGTGACATGCACGACGAACGTCATCTCATCGCCGTACTGCTGGTTGTCGGCAGTGTAGAGCCGGGCCGTCACCTTCACGGGACCATTGGCGTAGGCCCGGGTCTCGAACTTCACGGACTGGCTGCGACTGCCGTTGATCTTGATCGGCTGTGACTTGTCGACCTTGAGGCGGTTCGGCTGCGAGGACTCCAGCTCCAGGCGCAGCCCGGTGATGGGCTGCAGCAGGCCGTTCCGCACGGTGATCGGGATCGTCGCGCTGCGTCCGGACAGGGTCGTATCGGATTTGGGCACCAGCTGCACCTGATGGGTGAGCCTGGTGAGCTGTGCCTGCACGTCGCTGCGGAATCCGGCCGCGCCCTCGGGGTTGCCCCGCCAGGAAGTGGACATCTCGCGCATGATCGCGCTGCCGAACGGGGTGACGACCCGGTCCTGGGAGGTCAGGATCACCTTGAAGCGATCGAGGGCGTCCTGGGTCTTCTGAATGTCCTGGAACGCGCTGCGGGGCAGTTCCTGCGCGCGCAGGGAGCCCGAGTACGAGCCGGAGCCGGGGAGGTGCTGGTTCGCGGCCGGGTCGGGCTTCGCCTTGGCCGCGTCGCCCAGGTCGAGGGGATGCGTCCAGCGCTCGTCCGTGAGGCCGCCGAGCGCGGCCGCCATCGCGTGTGCCTGGCTGGTGGTGGGCATGCGCTGGGGGGCGACGACGATGCTGCGCTCGTTCTCCGGCGCCTGCTTGTTCACCATGAGGCTCTGGGCCAGGAACTGCTGCACGGCCAGTGAGAAGTCGCCCGCCCGCGTCAGATCGCCCTGGAAGGCGGTGGACAGCCGGGCGTCCGCGACGATGGCCGTGTTCCCGCCGCCGATCTGCCGGGCCGCGGTGGGGGCGTACGGGGAACCACCGGACTCCCGCATGCTGTCGCTGCGGGCGATCACATTGTGGGCACCGGCCGAGGTGGCCACGCCCACGATCGAGGAGTCGACGGCGCCGTCCACGGGCCAGGAGAAGTCCGTGCGCGGCTTCACCCCGAGGATGGTGTCCACGGTGGTCGCGGCGAGCTCCGTGGCGGGCTGGAGGTGGCTGAGGGAGTCCTGGACGTCCTTGCCGTTGTGGGTGAGCGAGGCGATGTCGGGGTCGCCGAACGGCAGTGCCACCACCTGATGACCGGCCACCGCGCCCTGCAGCTGGCTGAGCCACTGTTTGGCCACCGCCTGGCCCCGGCCGGGAGTGATGGTGCCGTCCGGTCCGGCGACGTGGTAGCTCTTCGTCATGGCCTCGGCCGTGGCGAGCAGATCGGGGTCGATCACCCAGGTGATCGGGAGGTTCTTGCCCAGCGCGACGAGCTGCTGCAGCCGGCCACCCGGTGCCAGCTCAGCTGCCAGGGCGTCATTGGGGAAGACCGGCGTCTGTTGCTGGTCGGATTCGATGCGCGCGGTGAGGTGCGTGCTGGAGATGAGCGGCCACAAGACGGTGAGCCGGGTCTTCTTGCCGTCGATCGCGGACGGCTGCCAGGGGAGCAGGGTCCGCTTGATGCCGAGCACCTGCTCATACGGCTGGTCGGCGGTCTGCCCGGACAGTGAGACGCCCAGCGGGTAGACGCCGTCACCGTCGAGATTGAGGTCTTTCGCGGGCAGGGTCAGGCTGAATTCCCTGCTGACGCCCGGGGACAGCTTGCCGATCTTCTCGGTGTGGCCGGTCAGCTCGGCGCCGTCGGTGCCCGGTGAGAAGCCGGTCCGGTCACCGATGGCGTCGATGTCGCTGCGCGTGCTGAGCAGCGAGCCCACCCGCAGCCCCACATGGGCGCCCGTGACCGGCGACTTTCCGTTGTTGGTGATCGTGCCCGAGATGGTGAGGGTGTCGCCCTGCGTCGGCGCGACGGGCGTCAGTGAGTCGATGGAGATGCCCACGGTGCGGGAGCCCATGGCGTCCGCGTGCGCGGCGGGTGCCATCGACAGCTGCGTCAGGCCCGTGAACAGCAGCATCCCGGCGAGCAGGATCGCGGCGGGCCGGAACCACCGGCAGGCGGAAGCGGGCGTCGTCCCCTGGAACGTCTCCTGGAACTCTGCCGCCTCGGCCACGCGCTCGCCCGTCTCTCGTCGTCAGTGGTCGTCGGATGTGCGTCCACGAATGGTAACGAGACCTGCTGTGGCGAAGTGCTGCGGACCGCAGTACAAGATCGTCTACGCTGCTCGATGTCCTGCTGCGCCTGCTTTGTGATGCCCGTCACGGTGCATCCGCTGGTGAGGAGGCTCGTTGGGCGTACGCCACGTACTCTCTTCTGTTGTGCCGAATGCCAACAACAGCCATCCCACGCCGACCAACGAGCTCAGCCGGGTGCAGCGCCGCGCCGTGAGCGAGCTCCTGCGGGTGTCCCCCGTGGCCGACGACCTCGCCCGCCGCTTCCGCGCCGCCGGGTTCACACTCGCCCTGGTCGGCGGATCGGTACGGGACGCGCTGCTCGGCCGCCTCGGCAACGACCTGGACTTCACCACCGACGCCCGCCCGGACGATGTGCTCAAGATCGTCCGCCCCTGGGCGGATTCCGTCTGGGAGGTCGGCATCGCCTTTGGCACCGTGGGATGCCGCAAGTCCGGCTTCGACCTGGAGATCACGACATATCGGTCAGAAGCCTACGATCGGACCTCGCGGAAGCCGGAGGTCTCCTACGGTGACTCCATCGAGGAAGACCTGATCCGCCGGGACTTCACCGTCAATGCAATGGCCGTCGTGCTCCCGGAGAAGGAGTTCATCGACCCGCACAACGGCCTGGAAGACCTCGCGGCACGGGTTCTGCGCACCCCCGGCACCCCGGAGGAGTCGTTCTCCGACGATCCGCTGCGCATGATGCGCGCCGCACGTTTCGCCGCGCAGCTCGACTTCGAGGTCGCGCCCGAGGTGATCACCGCGATGATGGAGATGGCCGCCCGCCTGGAGATCGTCTCCGCCGAGCGGGTCCGGGACGAGCTGAACAAGCTGATCCGCTCCGACCATCCCCGCAAGGGGCTGCGGCTGCTGGTCAGCACCCGGCTCGCCGACCTCGTGCTGCCGGAACTCCCGGCCCTGCGCCTGGAGAGCGACGAGCATCACCGGCACAAGGACGTCTACGAGCACACGCTCACCGTCCTGGACCAGGCCATAGCCCTTGAGGCCCCGGCCGATCAGCCGGATGGCGGTCCGGACCTGGTGCTGCGCCTGGCCGCGCTGCTGCATGACATCGGCAAGCCGAAGACGCGGCGCTTCGAGAAGGACGGCCGGGTCTCCTTCCACCACCACGAGGTGGTGGGCGCCAAGATGACCAGGTCGCGGATGACCAAGCTCAAGTACTCCAATGAGCTGGTGAAGGACGTCTCCAAGCTGGTCGAGCTCCATCTGCGCTTCCACGGCTATGGCACGGGCGAGTGGACCGACTCGGCCGTTCGCCGCTATGTGCGGGATGCGGGACCGCTGCTGGACCGGTTGCACAAGCTGACCCGGTCGGACTGCACGACGCGCAACAAGCGCAAGGCGATGGCGCTGTCCCGGGCATACGACGGCCTCGAGAAGCGCATCGCCGAGCTTCAGGCGAAGGAGAAGCTGGATGCCATCCGTCCGGACCTGAACGGCAACGAGATCATGGAGATCCTGGGTGTCGGCCCGGGGCCGCAGGTCGGCAAGGCGTATCAGCACATGCTGGAGCTGCGGCTCGAGCACGGGCCGATGGGCCGGGACGAGGCCGTCGCCGCACTCAAGGAGTGGTGGGCGGCGCAGGGCTGAGGCCACCGCGGTGATGTTTCACGTGAAACGGCGCCCGTGCGGTGATGTTCCATGCGGTGGGGTCTCTCGTGGCGGTGTTTCACGTGGCGGTGTTTCACGTGAAACTGAGCCACCTCCGATCAGTGCGGCGGCGACCGCCGCGTAGAGCACGGCGACGCCGATCACCAGGGTGGCCGACCGGCCGTCGTGCGGCAGTATCAGTGCGGCGACGGCCGCCGCTCCGACGAAGGCGGCATTGAAGAGGACGTCATAGAGCGAGAAGACCCGGCCGCGGAACGCGTCATCGACCGTGGCCTGCACCACCGTGTCCGTGGAGATCTTGGCGCCCTGGGTGGTGAGTCCCAGGACGAAGGCCGCGATGAGCATGGGCACGGGCTCGAAGGGCAGTCCCAGCGCGGGTTCAAGGATCGCGGCGGCCGCGGCGCAGACCACGATCCAGCCCAGCCGCCCCAGCCGGGCGATTGCCCATGGGGTGATCACGGCGGCCGCGAAGAATCCTCCTCCCGAGACGCCGACGGCAAGACCGAGCAGGGCCAGTCCGGCGGAGTCGGTATCGGTCCAGGCGTAGCGGCAGAGCATCAGCAGGGTGACGGTCAGCGCGCCGTAGCAGAAGCGCATCAGCGTCATCGCGGCGAGTGCCCGGGCCGCGTCACGCCGTGCCGCCAGCTGCCGCAGGCCCTCCACCAGGCCGTGGGTGGTGACCATCAGGGTCGTACGCAGCTGCACCCTGGGCGTCGATGCGTCAGGGCCCAGCAGGCCGGCGGGCATCCGCAGCGAGCTGAGTCCCGCGCATAGGTACAGCGCTGCGCCGACAAGCACCACCAGGGAGTTGGAGGCCACTGTGCCGGGAGCGGCGAGGCGCACGGCGAAGGCCACGCCACCGCCCGCGGTGGCCGCGAGGGTACCGGCGGTCGGCGAGAGCGCGTTGGCCATGACCAGGCGTTCCTGACCGTCGACAACGCGGGGCAGCGAAGCCGAAAGTCCGGCCAGGACAAAGCGGTTGACCGCGGTGACCGACAGCGCGGAGACATAGAAGAGCCAGTCGGGAACCCGTACCACGATGAGCAGTGCGGTGACGACGGCCAGCACGGCCCGCAGCAGATTGCCGTGCAGCAGCACCTGGCGGCGGCGCCAGCGGTCCAGCAGCACGCCGACGAAGGGGCCGAGCAGCGAGTAGGGCAGCAGCAGTACGGCCATGGCGGAGGCGATGGCGGCGGGGGAGGCCTGTTTCTCGGGGGAGAAGACCACATATGCGGCGAGCGCGACCTGGTAGACACCATCGGCCGCCTGCGAGAGAAGCCGCACGGTCAACAGGCGGCGGAAATCGCGTAGGTGGAGCAGGACGCGAAGATCACGCACAACGGGCATGCGGACCAGCCTCACATACCGCGTGGGCCCTCGGGGGAATTCCCCCAAGGGCCCACGATCGCGGTGCGATCGGCCGACGCTCAGCGCCCTGTTCCGCTAGCGCTCAGCGCCCTGTTCCGCTAGCGCTCCACCTCGCCCTTGATGAACTTCTCGACGCTGTCCCGTGCCTCGTCGTCGAAGTACTGCACCGGCGGCGACTTCATGAAGTACGAGGAAGCCGACAGGATCGGTCCGCCGATGCCCCGGTCCTTGGCGATCTTCGCGGCGCGCAGCGCATCGATGATGATGCCCGCGGAGTTCGGGGAGTCCCAGACCTCCAGCTTGTACTCCAGGTTGAGCGGCACATTGCCGAAGGCACGGCCCTCGAGGCGCACATACGCCCACTTGCGGTCGTCCAGCCAGGCCACATAGTCGGACGGGCCGATGTGGACGTTCTTCTCGCCCAGATCGCGGTCGGGGATCTGGGAGGTGACGGCCTGGGTCTTGGAGATCTTCTTGGACTCCAGGCGGTCGCGCTCGAGCATGTTCTTGAAGTCCATGTTGCCGCCGACGTTCAGCTGCATCGTGCGGTCCAGGACGACGCCCCGGTCCTCGAAGAGCTTGGCCATCACACGGTGCGTGATGGTCGCGCCGACCTGCGACTTGATGTCGTCGCCGACGATCGGGACGCCCGCCTCGGTGAACTTGTCCGCCCACTCCTTGGTGCCGGCGATGAAGACCGGCAGCGCGTTGACGAAGGCGACCTTGGCGTCGATGGCGCACTGGGCGTAGTACTTGGCGGCGTCCTCGGAGCCCACCGGGAGGTAGCAGACCAGGACGTCGACCTGCTTGTCCTTGAGGATCCGGACGATGTCGACGGGGGCCTCGGCGGACTCCTCGATGGTCTCGCGGTAGTACTTGCCCAGGCCGTCGAGGGTGTGGCCGCGCTGGACGGTGACGCCGGCCGTCGGTACGTCGCAGATCTTGATGGTGTTGTTCTCGCTGGCGCCGATCGCGTCCGCGAGGTCGAGGCCGACCTTCTTCGCGTCCACGTCGAAGGCGGCGACGAACTCGATATCCCGTACGTGGTAGTCGCCGAACTGCACGTGCATCAGACCCGGCACGCGGCTGTTCGGGTCGGCGTCCTTGTAGTACTCGACGCCCTGCACCAGCGAGGCGGCGCAGTTGCCCACGCCGACGATGGCTACGCGAACCGAACCCATTCCGGTTGCTCCCTGTGTTTTCTCGACGAAACCCTGCGGAGTGCAGGGCTCATTGGTCCGAACCGGTGCGCTTGTCACGCCCGGCCCGTTCGCTCTCGATCAGCTCGTTCAGCCAGCGGACTTCGCGTTCCACCGACTCCATGCCGTGTCGTTGGAGTTCGAGGGTGTAGTCGTCCAGCCGGTCTCGGGTACGGGCCAAGGAGGCGCGCATCTTCTCGAGGCGCTCCTCCAGTCGGCTGCGGCGGCCTTCCAGCACCCGCATCCGTACATCCCGAGAGGTCTGCCCGAAGAACGCGAAGCGGGCGGCGAAGTGCTCGTCCTCCCACGCATCCGGGCCGGTGTGGGCGAGCAATTCCTCGAAGTGCTCCTTGCCGTCTGCCGTCAACCGGTAGACGATCTTCGCCCGCCGTCCGGCCAGGGACGCCGCCCGGGCGTCCTCGGGGGCGCTCCCGGTTTCCTCGACCAACCAGCCGTTCGCCACCAGGGACTTCAGGCAGGGGTAGAGGGTCCCGTAGCTGAACGCACGGAACACCCCTAGCGAGGTGTTCAAGCGTTTCCGTAGCTCGTAGCCGTGCATCGGGGACTCGCGGAGCAGGCCGAGGACGGCGAACTCGAGGATGCCGGAGCGTCTGCTCATGTTTCGCCTCCTTGTCCCCCACAGCCTAGTCCTTTCATCCCTCGCACTTATTGAGCCCTTATGCCGAGCTGATGTATCGACTCGATACATCCAGACGATAGAACGGGTACCTCAGGTCGACAAGAGGGGGAATGGTGAACGAGGTCACATCACCGGATCGTGGGACACCTGCGGCCTGATTTGGAGTGAACATCCAGAGTGGTCGGGATTTGACCGTGCGTAGTCTGTGCGCCATGCAGACCACCGGGAACCGGGTGACATCCACTGGCGTCCTCGTCTCGCATGCGGTGCGTCCGGCCGTTCAGGGGGGCCGGTTCGCGCATCGGGGGGAACGCAATGGACCGGCCGTTTCCAGGCGATAGCGCCTGCCCGAGGAAGTAGTCGTTCGATGAGCGAGCATCGCCGCAAGCCGTCGCGCCCGCAGGGCGGCGGACGAGCCGCGGCCCGGCGTGCGGCCCCGCAGCCGGTGTCCGGCCGCCGGGGCGCACCACGAAGCAGCTCCGCCGTGTCCGGCTCCGGCCCGGGTCACCAAACCCGGTACGGTGGCCGGGCCGAGGCCCGGCGTGCGGCCCGGCGCGGTGGCGGACGCAGACGCCCGGCAGGCTCCGGCAGACCGGCCCGGAAGCGCTTCATCGACTATCCGCGGGCGGGGAAGTCCGGTGTGTGGCGCTGGATTCCGTCGTGGAAGCTCGTCACCGGAGTCTGCGCGTCGTTCGTCGGGCTGGTCGTCGGCGCGGTCGGTGTCGCCCTCGCGGTGGTGCAGGTGCCGAGCGCTCAGCTGGCTTCGAAGGTCCAGAAGAATGTCTACTACTGGGCCGACGGCAAACAGATGGTCGTGGCCGGTGGCGGCAACCTCAACCGGCAGATCGTGCCGATCTCGCAGATCCCCAAGTCCATGCAGAACGCGGTGATTTCCGCCGAGAACGCCAGTTTCTACAAGGACTGGGGCGTGGACCCGATGGGCATCGCGCGAGCGGTCGTCAAGATGGCGGAGGGCGGTGAGACACAGAGCGGTTCGACCATCACCCAGCAGTTTGTGAAGAACACCTATCTGAGCCAGGAGCAGACGCTCAGGCGCAAGGCCACCGAGTTGCTGATCTCCGTGAAGGTGGGGGCCACCCAGGACAAGCACGATATTCTCGCCGGTTACCTCAACACGGCCTATTACGGCCGTGGTGCTTATGGGATCCAGGCCGCGGCGCGGGCCTACTACGACAAGGACTCCGCGGACCTGACGGCGAGCGAGAGCGCCTATCTGGCGGCGGCGTTGAACGGCCCGAATCTGTATGACCCTTACGGCGGCCAGGGGCCGGCGGCGACGCCGGAGAAGAATCTCAAGCGGGCCTCGGAGCGCTGGAAATGGACCCTGGACCGGGAGGTCCAGGTCGGCCACATGCCGGCGGCCGAGCGCGACTCATGGGTCGCCAAGGGATTTCCCCAGCCCCAGAAGCCCAAGCCCGCGACCAACCGGGCCGGCCAGATCGGCTATCTCACCGATCTCGCCGACAACTACATCATCGCCCACTCCAAGATCAGCAAGGGCGAGCTGGACAAGGGTGGTTACCAGATCTACACGACCTTCGACCGGGACAAGGTGGACGCCCTGTCGAAGTCGGTTGAGGTCGTGCGCAAGGCGAACATCAAGCCCGATGTGCGGGATGTCGATCAGTTCGTACAATTCGGCGGTGCCTCGGTGGAGCCCAAGTCCGGCAAGATCGTCGCCATTTACGGTGGTGAGAACGCGCTTACGCACTTCACCAACAACGCCGACTACACCGGTGTCCAGGTGGGTTCGACCTTCAAGCCCTTTGTGCTGGCCGCCGCCATGACGCACGGGAAGCGCAATCCCGCCCTCGGCCCGCAGCAGAGTGACAGCCGGCGCACGCTCGTCTCGCCGGAGAGCATTTACAACGGTGACAACGCCCTGACCCTGCGGACCTACAACGGCGCCGTCTGGCACGACAAGGACGGCAGCGAGTGGCACCAGAAGAACGACGGCGGCGAGGACAAGGGCACCATCAGCCTGCGTACGGCCATGCAGTATTCGGTGAACACCCCCTATATCCAGCTCGGTATGGACGTCGGCACCGACCTGGTCCGGGAGGCGGCGCTGAGCGCCGGGCTGGACAGGGAACAGCTCGCCGCGATCACCCCGACCTTCTCCCTGGGCACCTCGGCGCCCAGTGCGATCCGGCTGGCGGGCGCGTATGCGACCTTCGCGGACAGCGGCCTGCAGATCGATCCATACTCGGTGGAGAAGGTGGAGAAGAACGGCAAACCGGCTTTCGCACATGAGAGGCAGAACAAGCAGGCCTTCAGCTCGAATGTGGCGAACAATGTCACCGATGTGCTGAAGACCGTGGTGGAGGCGGGCACCGGCACGGCGGCCAAACTCGGAAGCCGCCCGGTCGCGGGCAAGACGGGTACCACCGACGGAAACCGTTCGGCCTGGTTCGCGGGCTATACCCCCCAGCTGTCCACGGCGATCGGCATGTACCGGGTCAACCCCAACGCCAAGAACCAGGAGTTCCTGTCCATGCGCGGGGTGGGCGGCAAGCCCACCATCCACGGTGCGTCGTTCCCGGCGGAGATCTGGGCGGACTACATGGGTCAGGCCCTCAAGGGCCAGCCGGTCGAGCAGTTCGACTCACCCCAGCCGATCGGCGAGAAGATCTACGGCGACGGCGCCAGCCCCTCCCCCGCTGCCCCGTCCCCATCGGCCTCGCCATCGGCCCCGGCCTCCCCGTCCGCTTCGCCGTCGGTCTCGGCGCCCCCGTCCGCTTCGGCGTCGCCGAGCAGGCCATGCTCGCTGCTGGACCACCACTGCCGTCCCGGTGGCAGCGGTGGCAACGGCGGCGCCAACGAGGGCACGACGGGCGGGCCCGGCACCACGGGCGGCCCGGGCGGTGACCCCGGAGAGACGCCACCGCCGGGACCGACCCGGCGCCCGGGCGGTGGTGGCCTGTTCGGCGGCATGGACGGTGAAATGGAGGGTGGGATGGACGGCCACTGATTCCGGGCCACCCCCAGGTGTGACGCGGTTATCCACAAGCCGCAGCCCCTCCACAGCCGCCAGCGGGCCTTTGCCGGGTACGGCAGGATGGGCGCATGAGGAGCGTGCGGGACGACCAGCTTGTACGGCCCACCGTCGAAGACGAAGTGGCCGCCGCCGGCAGTGAGCTCATCGGTGGGCCGGCCGGGCGGCGAGCGCTGCCCGGCGGCGGCTGGTGGTCGGTACCGGCCCTGGTGATCGCGTTCGTGATGATCGGCATGTTCGCCCTGGGCATGGTGCAGAAGCTGCCGTGCTACAACCACGGCTGGTTCTTCGGCGCCACCACCCAGTACACCCACGCCTGCTACTCCGACATCCCGCACCTGTATGCCGGGCGGGGATTCGACGCCGGTCTCCTCCCGTATCTCGACCGGATTCCCCGGAGTCTCGGCGAGATGGACTACCTGGAGTATCCGGTCCTCACCGGGCTGTTCATGGAGATCGCCGCGCTGCTCACCCCGGGCGGCGGCAGCCTTCAGCACCGTGAGCAGTACAACTGGCTGGCCAATGCCGGGATGTTGATGGCCTGTGCCGTCGTGGTGGTGGTGTGTGTGGCGCGTACCCACCGCCGCCGCCCCTGGGACGCCCTGCTGGTCGCCCTTGCCCCGGCCCTCGCGCTCACCGCCACCATCAACTGGGATCTCTTCGCGGTCGCGCTGACCGCCGCCGCGATGCTGATGTGGTCGCGTGGCCGGCCGGTCCTGGCGGGCCTGTTCATCGGGCTGGCGACCGCGGCAAAGCTATATCCGCTGCTCCTGCTGGGGCCGTTGTTCATCCTGTGTCTCAGGGCCGGGCGGTGGCGGGCCTTCCGCACGACTCTGGCCTCGGCGGTCGGAGCCTGGCTGGTGGTGAATCTGCCGGTCATGCTCACCCATGACGCCACGGGCTTCCACATCCGCTCGGGCTGGGCGAAGTTCTATGTCTTCAGCCAGGACCGGCCGGTCGACTTCGGGTCGGTCTGGCTGCTCATCTCCCAGCGCACGGGCAACCCGCTGGAGGACGTCAACACCTATACCGCGGCGCTGATGGTCCTCGGCTGCCTGGCCCTGTGTGTCCTGGGCCTGCGAGCCCCCAGGCGGCCGCGGTTCGCGCAACTGGCCTTCCTGGTCGTGGCGCTGTTCATCCTCACCAACAAGGTCTATTCGCCGCAGTATGTGCTGTGGCTCATCCCGCTGGCCGCACTGGCCCGCCCGAAGTGGCGCGACTTCCTCGTCTGGCAGGCGTGCGAGGTCCTGTACTTCCTGGGCATCTGGTTCTATCTGGCCTACACGGGCAGCGGGGACAAACATCAGGGCCTGCCGGTGGAGGGCTACCAACTGGCCATCGTCCTGCACCTGTTGGGGACGCTCTACCTGTGCGCGGTGGTGGTCCGCGACATCCTGATGCCGGAGCGGGACGTCGTGCGCCAGGACGGCTCGGACGATCCTTCGGGCGGCGTCCTGGACGGCGCCCCGGACATATTCACCCTCGGCCTCGCGCGCTCCTCGACGCAGGCGGAGCACTTGGGAAGCACACATGTCCAAGACGGCACCAGGAGCAGCGGCATCGGCTAGCCGCTGCCCCGGGCCCGGATTCCACGGGGGTGGATCAGTGGTCGAGCAACCGGTCGAACTGGGTGGTGGTGTGCCGCAGATGGGCCACCAGCTCGTCCCCGACCTGCGGGGCGGGTGCATCGTTCGGCACGAAGAGGATGGAGACCTGCATGTGCGGGGGCTCCGCGAACCAGCGCTGCTTGCCCGCCCAGACGAAGGGCGAGAGATTGCGGTTCATGGTGGCCAGGCCCGCGCGGGCGACGCCCTTGGCGCGAGGCATCATGCCGTGCAGCGCCTTCGGTGCCTCCAGGCCGACGCCGTGCGAGGTGCCCCCGGCCACCACCACGAGGCAGCCGTCGCCGGCGGTCTTCTGCTGGCGGTAGCCGAAGCGGTCCCCCTTGGAGACGGGGGTGACGTCCAGGACCGCGCCCCGGTACTGGGTGGCGTCGTGGTCGCCGAGCCACAGCCGGGTGCCGATCCGGGCGCGGAAGCGGGTCTGTGGGAACTGCTGTTGCAGCCGGGCGAGTTCATCGGCCTTGAGGTGGCTGACGAACATGGTGTGCAGCGGCAGATGGGCGGTGCGCAGCCGCTCCATCCAGGCGGCCACCTCGTCGACGGCGGTGGTGCCGTCGGCGCGGTCCAGCGGCAGGTGTATCGCAAAGCCCTCCAGGCGCACGTCCTCGATGGCGGCGTGCAGCTTGGGCAGGTCCTCCTCGCTGATGCCGTGTCGCTTCATGCTGCTCATGACCTCGACGACGACCCGGGCGCCGACCAGGCCGCGCACCCCCTCGACCGAGGAGACGGACCTGATGGCCCGGTCGGGCAGCGGGACGGGCTCCTCACCGAGCCGGAAGGGGGTGAGCACCAGGATGTCGCCGCCGAAGAGGTCCTTCATCCGGGCCGCTTCGTAGGTGGTGCCGACGGCGATGGTGTCCGCGCCGAAGCCGGTCACCTCCTCGGCCAGCCGTTCGTGGCCGAAGCCGTAGCCGTTGCCCTTGCAGACCGGGATGATGCCCGGGAACTGCTGGAGGACGGACTGCTGGTGTGCCCGCCAGCGCTGGGTGTCGACATAGAGCGTGAGCGCCATGGCCGGTCCCGGAACCTTTCCCTGAGTGTGGATGAAGCAGGTGGATCAGCGGCGCGACATATAGATGTCGAGAGCCTTGTGCAGCAGCTTGTTGAGTGGGAAGTCCCACTCGCCGAGGTATTCGGCGGCCTGCCCGCCGGTGCCCACCTTGAACTGGATCAGACCGAAGAGGTGGTCGCTCTCGTCGAGGGCGTCGCCGATGCCGCGCAGGTCGTAGACGCTCGCGCCCAGCGCGTAGGCGTCGCGCAGCATCCGCCACTGCATCGCGTTCGACGGGCGCACCTCGCGCTTGTGGTTGGCCGAGGCTCCGTAGGAGTACCAGACGTGTCCGCCGACGATCAGCATGGTCGCGGCGGCGACGGCCTCTCCCTCGTGGATGGCGAAGTACAGCCGCATGCGGTTGGGGTCCTCGGTGTTGAGGGCCGTCCACATGCGCTGGAAGTAACCGAGCGGCCGCGGGCGGAACTTGTCGCGCTCCGCGGTGATCTCATAGAGGTGCTGCCAGGTGGGCAGGTCCTCGTATCCGCCCTGGACGACCTCGACACCGGCCTTTTCGGCCTTTTTGATGTTGCGCCGCCACAGCTGGTTGAAGCCCTTGTGGACGTCCTCCAGGGAGCGGTTCTCCAGCGGTACCTGGAAGACATAGCGCGGTTGGACGTCGCCGAAGCCGGCCCCGCCGTCCTCGCCCTGCTGCCAGCCCATGCGGCGCAGTTTGTCGGCCACCTCGAAGGCGCGCGGCTCGATGTGGGTGGCCTCGACGTCACGCAGCCGCTTGGCGTCCGGGTCGGCGATGCCCGCCTTGATGGCGTTCGCGTCCCAGCGCCGGATGACGACGGGCGGGCCCATCTTCACGGAGAAGGCGCCCTGCTTCTTGAGGTGGGTCAGCATGGGCTGGAGCCAGTCCTCGAGGTTCGGGGCGTACCAGTTGATGACCGGGCCCTCGGGGAGGTAGGCCAGATACCGCTTGATCTTGGGGAGCTGGCGGTAGAGGACGAGGCCGGCGCCGACCAGCTGTCCGGCCCGGTCGAACCAGCCCAGGCTCTCCGAGCGCCACTCCGCCTTGACGTCCGCCCAGGCCGGAACCTGCATGTGACTGGCAGCGGGCAGACTCTGGATGTATGCCAGATGCTGCTCTCGGCTGATGGTCCTCAGGGTCAGGCTCATGCGGGGCGCTCCTCGGCAGGTTTGTCCCCAGGGTCGGGGCTCCGGCTCTCGCGCCGAAGCCTACTGCGACCGGGGAGCGCCCCGTTTGGGCGTACCGTCCGCTATCCGATCACACCGCCGAAGAGGCCGCCGTGTGCGATGCCGAGGAAGAGGCCGATGGCGGCGGCGCCGAGGCCGATGATCAGCAGGAAGCGCTCGCCGGTGGTGGCCGAGATGAACTGTCCCCAGGCCCCGGTGAGGACGCCCGCCAGCCCGCTCCAGGAGCTGAGCAGATGGAGGTCCTTGAAGGCCGAGGAGACAAAGGCGAGCGCGCCGAGCACGACCGTCAGCGCGACAAAGGTGTTCTCGACGGGATGCGGTTTGCCGTCGCTGTTGAGTATGGAGTTGATCAGGGCACGCAAGCCATGGGGTTGCCTGACCGCCTGTGTCATGGGTTACCTCCTCAAGGCAGGCGGCGCACTATGGCGCCGGTCACACCCGATGGGTACAGATTGTGGCCTCTGGCGGCCGGATTTCAACCGGAGGCCGAGGTGCGGGTACTCTGTACGGTCTGCATCGGTATCTGCCCAGACCCAGCCTCGTCCCAGGGGCTACCCAGGGGCTTCCCGCTGATCGTCTGCGCTGTTGTCAGTGTCGGCGGATACCGTTGTTCACGCATCACGACCCTCCTGCCACGGATCGACCGTGGCCGCTGAGTCCAAAGGAGGTGGGTTCCACATGCGTCACTACGAGGTGATGGTCATCCTCGACCCCGATCTCGAGGAGCGCGCTGTCTCCCCGCTGATCGAGAACTTCCTCTCCGTCGTCCGTGAGGGCAACGGAAAGGTCGAGAAGGTCGACACCTGGGGCCGTCGTCGTCTCGCTTACGAGATCAAGAAGAAGCCCGAGGGCATCTACTCGGTCATCGACCTGCAGGCCGAGCCTGCGGTCGTCAAGGAGCTCGACCGCCAGATGAACCTGAACGAGTCGGTCCTCCGGACCAAGGTCCTCCGTCCCGAGACCCACTGAACCCCACCGGTTCAGAGGTAATCGGGCTGTATCGCAACGAGTAGCAAGCAGCCAGCACACCCGCCGAGAGGTTCACCCATGGCAGGCGAGACCGTCATCACGGTCGTCGGCAATCTCGTCGACGACCCCGAGCTGCGCTTCACCCCGTCCGGTGCGGCGGTCGCGAAGTTCCGCGTCGCGTCCACTCCCCGCACCTTCGACCGCCAGACCAACGAATGGAAGGACGGCGAGAGCCTCTTCCTGACGTGCTCGGTGTGGCGGCAGGCGGCGGAGAACGTCGCCGAGTCGCTTCAGCGCGGCATGCGCGTCGTCGTGCAGGGCCGGCTCAAGCAGCGGTCCTACGAGGACCGCGAGGGCGTCAAGCGCACGGTCTACGAGCTCGACGTCGAAGAGGTCGGCCCCAGCCTGAAGAACGCCACGGCGAAGGTCACCAAGACCACCGGTCGCGGTGGCCAGGGTGGCTATGGCGGCGGCAACGGCGGTGGCCAGGGTGGCGGCTGGGGCTCCGGTCCCGGCGGTCAGCAGGGTGGTGGCGGGGCTCCCGCCGACGACCCGTGGGCCACTGGCGCTTCGTCCGGCGGCCAGCAGGGCGGCGGCGGAGGCGGCTGGGGCGGCGGCTCCGGCAACTCCGGCAACTCTGGCGGCTCCGCCGGCGGCTACTCCGACGAACCGCCCTTCTAGGCCCCATGGGCCCGGGCCGGCCATGCGCCGGTCCGAGGGCGACAGCACAAACTTCTTGATCACACTGGAGAGAGACAATGGCTAAGCCGCCCCCGCGCAAGCCTAAGAAGAAGGTCTGCGCGTTCTGCAAGGACAAGACCGCTTACGTGGACTACAAGGACACGAACATGCTGCGGAAGTTCATTTCCGACCGCGGCAAGATCCGTGCCCGTCGCGTGACCGGCAACTGCACTCAGCACCAGCGCGACGTCGCCACGGCCGTGAAGAACAGCCGTGAGATGGCGCTGCTGCCCTACACCTCGTCCGCGCGATAAGGGAAGGGTGACCAAGCAATGAAGATCATCCTCACCCACGAGGTCTCCGGCCTCGGCACCGCCGGTGACGTCGTCGACGTCAAGGACGGCTACGCCCGCAACTACCTGGTCCCGCGCGGTTTCGCGATCCGCTGGACCAAGGGTGGCGAGCAGGACGTCGCTCAGATCCGCCGCGGTCGCAAGATCCGTGAGATCGCCACGATCGAGCAGGCCACCGAGGTCAAGGGCCGGCTCGAGGGCGTCAAGGTCCGCCTGGTCGTCCGCGCCGGCGACGCCGGCCGTCTGTTCGGCTCCGTCACGCAGGCCGACATCGCTTCCGCGATCAAGGCTTCGGGCGGTCCCGAGGTGGACAAGCGCCGTGTCGAGGTGGGCTCGCCCATCAAGACCCTGGGCGCGCACCAGGTGTCCGTGCGTCTGCACGCCGACGTCGTCGCCAAGCTGGGCGTCGAGGTCGTCGCCGCGTAATCGCCGCGCTCGGCAGGACAGGTGAAGGGCCGCACCCGGCAGGGGTGCGGCCCTTCACCGTGCCGGCCGGCTGATCAGCCCCGTATCGCTCCGGTGACGATCCAGTGGCCGGACCGCGCTCGCAGCCAGAGCGTCAGCATCCGCGCCGACATCATCAGCGCCATCGCCCACCACAGGGCCGTGAGCCCGCCGCCCAGCGCTGGAATGAGCAGTGCGGCCGGCGCGAAGACGGCCAGGACCAGCAGCATCGCCCAGGCCAGGTAGGGTCCGTCCCCGGCGCCGGTCAGCACCCCGTCCAGGACGAAGACCACGCCGGCCACCGGCTGGGTGACGGCCACCACCAGCAGTGCGGGCAGCAGGGTGTCCCGCACCGCCGGGTCGGTGGTGAACAGCGGGATGAACAGCGGCCGGGCGGCCACCACCAGCACGCCCAGCAGCACGCCGGTGGCGATGCCCCACTGCACCATGCGGCGGCAGGCCTCGCGCGCTCCGGCGGCGTCTCCCGCGCCCAGCCGGTGGCCGATGATCGCCTGCCCGGCGATCGCGATCGAGTCCAGCGCGAAGGCCAGCAGATTCCACAGGGAGAGCACGATCTGGTGCCCGGCGATCTCGCTGTCACCGAGCCGGGCCGCGACCGCGGTCGCGATCATCAGCATGGCGCGCAGCGCGAGCGTGCGGACCAGCAGTGGCGCCCCGGCCTGGGCGCAGGCCCGGATGCCGGTGGCGTCGGGCCGCAACGAGGCCCCGTGCCGTCGCGCGCCCCGTACCACAACGGCGAGGTAGACGGCGGCCATGGCGGACTGGGCGATGACGGTGCCCCAGGCGGAACCGGCGATGCCCAGGCCGGCGCCGTAGACGAGGGCGAGGTTGAGTACGGCGTTGGCGGCGAAGCCGCCCACAGCGACATAGAGCGAGGTCCGGGTGTCCTGCAGCCCCCGCAGCACCCCGGTGGCGGCGAGCACCACGAGCATGGCGGGTATACCCAGCGCGCTGATCCGCAGGTAATCGGTGGCGTGCGGAGCGGCGGCCGGGGAGGCGCCGAAGAGTTCGACGAGCGCCGGTGCGGCGGGCAGGGCGACGAGGACGATCCCGGCACCGAGCAGCAGGGCGAGCCAGATGCCGTCCATGCCCTGCCGGATGGCCGCCCGGACGTCTCCGGCACCCAACCGCCGGGAGACCGCGGCGGTGGTGGCGAAGGCCAGGAAGACAAAGACGCCGACGACCGTGGTGAGCAGGGTCGCGGCGATGCCGAGCCCGGCGAGCTGGGGGGTGCCCAGGTGGCCCACGACGGCGCTGTCGGCCATGACGAACAGGGGCTCCGCGACCAGTGCGCCGAAGGCGGGCACGGCCAGGGCGAGGATCTCGCGGTCGGGTCGCCGGGCGGTGCGCCGCGGGCGCGGGAGGGCTTCGCTCACAGGTCCCATTCAATCTTCCACAGGTAATGATCGCAACTGGTTCTCATCACTTACTTGGCATCCCTGCCGGTGATCTTCTCTGCGCCGTTTGTCGTTATCTGGGCCCGGCCGGGAAAGTTTTTCTCCTCAACAGCCGGTGGATGACAGAAGTGCAGGTCAGAAGGGCAGTCTCGACTTGGCTGTGTGTTTGTCCACAGCGCTTTCCCCTGCCCTGTGCACAGGTTGAGGGGGGTTCTCCACAGGATGGCGCCTCTCATCCACATGCCCTGTGGATAACCAGATTGGCTGACGGTGCCCGCGGGCCTACCGTGGACCGGCGCCCGCCGTCTGTTCCCCTCACACGGACCCTTTGCCGGACCGTATGAGATCGGCACGAACTCGACGTGCCTTAACCGGAGTCGGGCGTCCTGTTTGTCGGAGCCGTGCCGTAAGAAAGAGAAGCACGGTGAGGTCCGCGTCGCGGACGGGAGGAGGTGCGGTGGGATGAGCGTCCCCGAGCCCATGGACGACCCCTGGGCCGACGGCGGCCCGGGCGACCGCCTCCCCTTCCCGCGCCGCGGTGACGGCAAGGGCCGCCGTGAGCAGCACGACCGGGGCGCCGACGACGGCTCCTGGCAGGGCCCGCAGGGCAGCGGCTTCGAGCGGGTGCCGCCCCAGGACATGGACGCCGAGCAGTCCGTGCTGGGCGGCATGCTGCTCTCCAAGGACGCCATCGCCGATGTCGTCGAGATCCTCAAGGGCAGCGACTTCTACAAGCCCGCGCATGAGACCGTCTACCAGGCGATCCTCGACCTCTACGCCAAGGGCGAGCCCGCCGACCCGATCACGGTGGCGGCCGAGCTCACCAAGCGCGGCGAGATCACCCGCGTCGGCGGCGCGTCCTATCTGCACACCCTGGTCCAGACCGTCCCGACCGCGGCCAACGCCGAGTACTACGCCGAGATCGTCCATGAACGCGCCGTGCTGCGTCGGCTGGTCGAGGCGGGCACCCGCATCACACAGATGGGATATGCGGCCGACGGCGATGTCGATGACATCGTCAACAATGCCCAGGCCGAGATCTACGCCGTCACCGAGCAGCGCACCAGCGAGGACTATCTGCCGCTCGGCGACATCATGGAGGGCGCGCTCGACGAGATCGAGGCCATCGGCTCGCGCAGCGGCCAGATGTCCGGCGTCCCCACCGGATTCACCGATCTCGACGCCCTGACCAATGGCCTCCACCCCGGCCAGATGATCGTCATCGCCGCCCGGCCGGCCATGGGCAAGGCGCTTGCTCTCGACACACCGCTGCCCACGCCCACCGGGTGGACCACGATGGGCGAAGTGCGGGTCGGAGACTTCCTGCTCGGCGCCGACGGCAAGCCGACGCGGGTGGTCGCCGCCACCGATGTCATGGCCGGCCGGCCCTGCTATGAGGTCGTTTTCGACGACGGGACAACGGTCGTCGCCGACGCGGATCACCAGTGGCTCACCGACACCCGTGCCTCCCGCAGGTCCGCCCAGGAGCGCGGCCCGGAGCGCCGGACGGTCTTCGCCTCGGTCAGGACGACAAAGGAGATCGCCGAGACAGTGCGTTGTGGCACCGACCAGCGGATGAACCATTCGGTGCGCAACACGGTCGCTCTCGAACTGCCGCCCAGGGAGCTTCCGGTCCCGCCCTACACGTTTGGTGCCTGGCTGGGCGACGGCCACAGCGACGCGGCCCGGATCACCGCGGCGGACCCGGAGGTCTTGCAGCGCATCTCGACCACGTGTGTCGACTGCGGTGCGGTGTGCTCCTCGCCTTATGCCACACCCCGGTGTCAGCCGTGCACGCGCAGCCATGGCAGTTTGCTCGTCACGCTGCGGGCCATGGGCGTTCTGGGCAACAAGCACATCCCGCAGGACTATCTGCGCGGCTCCGTGACTCAGCGAAGAGCGCTGCTCGCCGGTCTGCTGGATACGGATGGAACGGTCAACAGGACTGGGTCCGTGCAGTTCGCGGTCACCAACAAGGCGCTTGCGGACGGGTTCTGTGAGCTGATCGCCGGCCTCGGATACCGATGGGGAAGGCAGACCAGGGTCGTCAAGGGACGTTCGGCAAGCTCCTCTGTCGTGTATGTGACCACCTTCACACCCACCGAGGACGTCTTCGGACTGGAGCGCAAGCGGGAGGTGCACGAGAACCGCCGACGCCCCGCCACACCCAGGCTGGGGCAGCGGTTTGTCGCCGAGGTCCGAGAGGTCGCGAGTGTTCCCGTCCGTTGCGTTCAGGTGGACAGCGCGGATCACATGTACCTGGCCACCCGATCGATGGTCCCCACGCACAATTCCACCCTGGCTCTGGACTTCGCACGCGCCTGCTCGATCAAGAGCAACCTGCCCAGCGTGATCTTCTCCCTCGAAATGGGTCGCAATGAGATCGCGATGCGGCTTCTCTCAGCCGAGGCCCGGGTCGCCCTGCACCACATGCGTTCGGGCTCCATGACCGACGAGGACTGGACCCGCCTGGCGCGCCGCATGCCCGATGTCTCCGCCGCCCCGCTCTACATCGACGACTCCCCGAACCTGTCGATGATGGAGATCCGCGCCAAGTGCCGACGCCTCAAGCAGCGCAATGACCTCAAGCTCATCGTCATCGACTATCTGCAGCTGATGCAGTCCGGCGGTGCCCGGCGTCCCGAGAGCCGCCAGCAGGAAGTCTCGGACATGTCCCGTAACCTCAAGCTCCTCGCCAAGGAGCTGGAGGTTCCGGTCATCGCGCTGTCCCAGCTGAACCGTGGTCCCGAGCAGCGTACGGACAAGAAGCCGATGGTCTCCGACCTTCGCGAGTCGGGTTCGATCGAACAGGATGCCGATATGGTCATCCTGTTGCACCGCGAAGACGCCTACGAGAAGGAGTCTCCCCGTGCGGGCGAGGCGGACCTGATCGTGGCCAAGCACCGTAACGGCCCGACGGCCACGATCACGGTGGCGTTCCAGGGGCACTACTCGCGCTTTGTGGACATGGCGCAGACCTGATCGGCGACTGGCGATCCCGGATCGTGGTCATGGCAAACCCACCTGCCGGGTCCACGGAGAGCCGGTGCGGACCTGGTGTCACTTGTCGGCGGCGAGCCTGCCGCCGACGCCGAAGCTGTCGGTGGGGGTCTCCTCGATGAAGACCATCACCGTCTCGGCCGGTATCTGATAGGTCTCGACGAAGGCGTCGGTGATCTTCTTGATCAGCTCCCGCTTGAGCTCGACGTCGCGGGGGCCCTGCTGAATGGTCACTGCGGGCATGACTGCCTCCTGGTCTTTCTTGGTGCCGTACGGCTTGTGCCGTGGCGTAGGACCAGTTCACCGCCTCGGGCCATGGCGATCAAGACATAATTGGTCTGTACATTCATTGCGGATCGTGATGAGCGATCAAGGAACGTCCGGCGCCCGGCAATTGGGGTGCGGCCCCGTTTCCCGCGTGGTATCCACCCCGCCATGGGCGATCTTGTGACAGCGCGCCTCATACTCCACCCGATGACCGTCGCGGAGGCGGAACGGGTGGCGGCGGGCAGGCCGGGCGACGGCGATCGGTGGGCGCCCGGATACCCCGACCCCGGCGATGTGGAATCGGCGACCGATTTCCTCAACCACTGTGCGGCCACCGGAAATCCCCGGCCGTTCGGGGACTACGAGATCAGGCGCCGCGAGGACGGACAGGTGATCGGCAGCCCGGGTTTCAACCGGCCTCCGGACGAGCGCGGCTGGTCGGTCAGGACGAGCGGGTGAAGTACTACGAGATCGCCCTGGGTCGATTCTTGTGCCCGAGCTGTTCGCGATCACCAGCGGGTGGATCACCGAGCCGGAGGAGGCCGCCGCCCGGGCCGACCCCCGGCGAACCGTGCCGTATGCCGCCCCCGGCGGTCAGTTCGCCGCGGTCCGCCCCCGCGTCCCCAGCACCAGCAGTGACGCCAGCACCGTGAGCCCCCCGCCGATCCACAGCACTCCGCTCGCCGTGAAGCCGTCCACCGCGAGGCCGCCGAACAGTGCGCCCAGGGCGATCGACAGGTTGAACACGGCGACATAGAGGGACGACGCGGCCTCGGTCGCCTCCGGGGCGGCCTTGAGGACCCAGGTCTGCAGGCTGACCGGCACCGCGCCGTAGCCGAGCCCCCAGAGGATCAACAGGGCCGCCGCGGCCGGCGTTCCGCCGCCGTCGGCCAGGGCGAGGGCGGCCATGGCCGCGGTGAGGACCGCGCCGATGCCGATGACGACTTGGCGGACATGCCGGGTGACCAGCGATCCGGCGATGAAGTTGCCGGTGATCCCGGCTACCCCGAAGACCAGCAGCAGCACGCCGACCATGCCGCCGTCGATGCCGCCGTCCCGCAGGACCGGGCGGAGAAAGGTGTAGGCGATGAAGTGGCCCGTGATGATCAGGAAGGTGACGGCGATGCCGATCCGCACCCCGGAGTTGCCGGCGAACAGCCGGGGCAGGTCGGCCAGGGTGCTGGTCCGGGTGGCGGGCAGCTTGGGCAGCAGGAAGACCATGCAGGTCAGGGCTGCCAGGCCGAGCAGTCCCACGGCCGCGAAGGCGGTCCGCCAGCCGCTGAGGTCGCCCAGCAGGGTGCCGGTGGGCACCCCGAGCACGGACGCCGTCTCAACACCGCCGAAGATCACGGCGGTTGCCCGGCCGACGTGCTCCTCCGGCACCAGCCGCAGGGCGATGCCCCCGGCGATCGCCCAGAAGCCGCCGACGCTGATGCCGATGAGGAAACGGGCGGCCAGCACCACGGCGAAGTGGGGCGCGAAGGCGGACGCCAGATTGGCGGCGCCCACGATGCCTATCAGCACCACCAGCACCAGGCGCCGGTCGATGCGGCCGGTGGCCACGGTGACCAGGGGCGCCGAGACCGCGGCGACCAGGCCGGGCACGGTGACCATCAGACCGGCCGTCCCCTCGGACACGTCCAGCGCGGAGGCGACCGGGGTGAGCAGGCCGACGGGCAGCAGCTCGGAGGTCATCAGGGAGAAGATGCCCAGCGTCACGGCCAGGACGGCCGCCCACCCCTTCAGCGGCGAGCGGGCGCCGTCGGTGGCGGGGCGGGCGGCCGGAGCGTCGGTCGCGGTCATCGTCACTCCGTGCCCGGTGTCTTGCGGGTGGTGACATTCATCCGGTTCCACACATTGACCGTGAAGATCACGGAGATCAGCTGGGCCAGCCGCTGCTCGTCGAAGTGCCGGGCGGCCAGGTCGTACACGTCGTCCGGCACGCCGCCCGGCAGCAGGGTGACGGCCTCGGTCAGGGCGAGCGCGGCCCGCTCCGCGGCGGTGAAGAGGTGGGAATCCTCCCAGGCGCTGAGCTGGTAGATCCGCTCCTCGGTCTCGCCCGCCTTGCGGGCGTCCCTGGTGTGGTAGTCGATGCAGTAGGTGCAGCGGTTGAGCTGCGAGGCGCGGATCTGGACCAGTTCGAGGACGACCGGGTCGAGCCCCGCCCGGGCTGCGGCGTCCAGGGCCAGGACGGCCTTGTAGACCTTGGGGGCGACGGCGTGGAAGTTCATGCGCTCGGTGCTGTGGGTCTCTGTCATGGGTTCTACCGTAGGAGCAGAAGCGACCATGGGCAGGGTGCATTGGCATGGCAGAAAATTGGGCCAATTTCCGGGCCGCCCTCGGCGCTGACCTGCGGCTGGAGCGGTCCGGCCCGGGCAGCCCCCGGGCCCGGCTGAAGAGCGCCCTGCACGAGGCGGTGCGCGGCGGCCGGCTGCCGCCCGGAACCCGGCTGCCGCCCCCGTTGGCCCACAGTCTGCTGCAGGGGCAGCCGGATGCCGCGTCCTTCCCCCGCGCCGCCTGGCTGACCGCCGCCCGCCGGGCCCTGAACGCCGCGCCCAACGAGGCCTTCGGCCCCGGCGATCCACAGGGCCGCGGCGAGCTGCGCCGGGCGCTGGCCGGATACCTCGCCCGCGCCCGTGGGGTGCGCGCCGACCCCGGCCGGATCGTCATCACCTCCGGTTTCGCGCACGCCCTGCGGCTGCTGTGCGACGGGGTGCTGCGCGGCACGGTGGCGGTGGAGGCATACGGTCTGGACTTCCACCGGGAGATCCTGGCCGCCGCCGGGCTGCGCACCGTGCCCCTGCCGGTGGACGAACACGGCGCGCTGACCGGCGAGTTGGCGGCGTTCAAGGGCGTACGGGCGGCACTGCTCACCCCCGCGCACCAGTTCCCGACCGGCGGCCCGCTGCACCCCCGGCGGCGTGCGGCGGCCGTCGACTGGGCGCGGGCGGGGGCCGGGCGGCTGGTGCTGGAGGACGACTACGACGGGGAGTTCCGCTACGACCGGCAGCCGGTCGGCGCCGTACAGGGGCTCGACCCCGAGCGGGTGGTCTACCTCGGTTCGGTCAGCAAGAGCCTGTCACCCGCGGTGCGTTTGGGCTGGATGGTGCTTCCCGGCCGGCTGGTCGACGGCATCCTCGAGTCGAAGGGCGACCGGGAGGGGTGGACCAGCATCCCGGAGCAGCTGACCCTGGCGGAGTTCATCGACTCCGGCGCCTACGACCGGCATGTCCGCCGGATGCGCCAGTGCTACCGCGACCGCCGCGACCGGCTGGTCGCCACGCTCGCGGAGCGCACCCCGCACATCCGGGTCTCCGGCATCGCCGCCGGGCTGCACGCGGTGCTCCAACTGCCGCCCGGCACCGAGCGGTCCGTGGTACGGGCCGGTGCCCGGCGCGGGCCGGCGCTCGAGGGGCCGGCCGCCTGCCGCCACCCCGACGGCGGTCCGGCTCCGTACGACGGCCTGGTGGTCGGCTATGCCACCCCGCCCGACCACGCCTTCCCGGAGCTGCTGGACGCACTGTGCCGGACGCTGCCCCCGATGCCCTGAATCGCCCTACCCGGGGGCGATCCAGGGCAGCTCGGAGGACAGCTCATGGCGCAGCCGGCGCCCCGGGCGGGCGCCGACCACGGACAGCACCGGGCCGCCGTGCCGGAAGAGCATCAGGGTCGGCATGGACAGCACCCCATGGGCCGCCTGGGTCGCGGGGTTGGTGTCCACATCAAGCCGGACGATCTTCAATCGGCCCGCCTCCTCCATCGCCAGCCGGTCGAGCACCGGCTCTATCTGGCGGCAGGGCGGGCACCAGTCGGCGGTGAAGTCCACCAGGACGGGCAGCTCCGAGGCGAGTACCTCCTGGGCGAAGGTGGCATCGGTGACGGTGGTGACCGATGCGAGGGATGTTTCGGTCATGCTGTGCTCCCTTGCTCGATGTCCGGTGGGGCAGCGGGTGTCCGATGAACCGGCCCGGGCCGCGCGCTGCCGGGCGCGGCGCCCCCGAGCTCGCAGCGCGGCGGCGGTCCGCCCGGCAGCTCGGCCTCGGCGCGCGCCAGCTGGGTGCCGACCTCGGCCCGTACCTGTTGGAGCCGTTCGATGCAGGCGTCCAGCTCCGCCAGCTTGCGGCGGTAGACCTCCAGGGACGGCGGGCAGGAGTCGCCCGCCGGGTGACCGGCGCGCAGGCACTCCACAAACGGACGGGTGTCCTCCAGGCCGAAACCGAAGTCCTGGAGCGTGCGGATCTGGCGCAGCAGGCGCAGATCCTCCTCGTCGTAGCTGCGGTAACCATTGCCGGTGCGGCGGGCGGGCAGCAGTCCCAGGGACTCGTAGTGCCGCAGGGCACGTGTGCTGATGCCCGCTCGCTGGGCCAGTTCCCCGATGCGCATGGAACGACCGTAGACCTTGACGCGGACGTCAAGGCCAGCACGTTGCCATGCCGATCCGCGATCAGTGTCTAGGGTGCGGCAATGACCACTTCACGCGATGCACATGATGCATATGAGGAGTTCGCCGAGCCCTTGCCCGCCACCCGCCGTGCCCTGCTGCACCGGGCGGCCGTCGCCCAGGCGGCGGGCCGGGCGCCCGCTTTGGTGGCCGCGGTGGCGCGGGACGGCCGGATGGTGTGGTCGGCCGGGCGGGGTGCCGTGGGCGGGGCGGTGCCGGGCGCCGACACGCAGTACCGCATCGGCTCGATCACCAAGACCTTTGTCGCGGTCCTGGTGCTGCGGCTGCGCGACGAGGGGCTGCTCGACCTGGGCGATCCGCTGGGCAAGCACCTGGACGCCCCGGAGGCCGGCGAGGCGACCATCGCCCAACTCCTGTCGCACAGCGCCGGATTGGCCGCGGAGGCGGCCGGGCCGTGGTGGGAGCGCACGGACGGGGCGCTGCGCCCCGAGCTCGCCGACCTCTTCGGTGAGCGGCCGGAGCGGCATCCGGTGGGGCGGCTCCACCACTACTCCAACCCCGGATATGCGCTGCTCGGCGCGCTGATCGAGCGGCTGCGCGGGGAGAGCTGGTACGCGGTGCTGCGCCGTGAGGTGCTGCTGCCGCTCGGCATGGCGCGGACGACCTACGCACCCCAGGCGCCGCACGCGGACGGCTGGGCCGTGCACCCTTGGGCGGACGCCCTGCTCCCGGAACCCGCCACGGACACCGGCCGGATGGCACCGGCCGGGCAGCTGTGGTCAACGGCGGGCGATCTCTGCCGTTTCGCCGGGTTCCTGCTGAACGGGGACGAGCGGGTGCTCGCCGCCGGGACATTGGCGGAGATGCGGCGGCCGGCGGCCGAGCCCATGGGCCCGGACTGGTCGGGCGGCTATGGGCTCGGCGTGCAACTGCTGCGTTCCAAGGGGCGGTTGCTGTGCGGTCACACCGGTTCGATGCCGGGGTTCGTGGCGACGCTCTGGGCGAGCGAGGAGGAAGGGACCGCGGCGGTCGTGCTGGCCAATGTGACCTCCGGTGCGCTGGGGACGGTGGGGACGGATCTGGTGCATCTGCTCGCCCGCCAGGAACCGCACATTCCGGCCTCTTGGCGCCCGCTCGGGGAGGTGGATCCGGGGCTGCTGGAGCTGACCGGCCCCTGGTACTGGGGAGCGAGCCCGCTGGCCCTGCGGCTGCACGCGGACCGGGGCCTGGAGCTGTCCCCGCTCGGCGGCCCCGGCCGCGCGGCGCGCTTCCGCGCGGAGCGGGACGGGACCTGGACCGGGCTGGACGGGTACTACGCGGGGGAGACGCTCAAGGTGGTCCGCGCCGCGGACGGCACGCCGAGCCACCTGGACATCGGTACGTTCGTCCTCACCCGGGAGCCGTACCCGCCCGGTGGCCCGGTGCCCGGCGGGGTGGACGAGGGCGGCTGGCGTTAGGGTCCGCACGTGACAGTGAACCTGCTTGACCTCCCGCCCCTGACCGCCGGCCGTTTCGCCCGCATCGAAGACAAGGTCGCCGCGCTGATGGGCACCGGCGAGACCGTCATCGCGACCCAGGGGGAGGCGCTGCTGCCGCTGGAGGCGTGCATCCGCTCGGCCGTGCGCCCCGGCAGCACCGCGCTCAACGTCATCACCGGCCCCTATGGCGAGACCTTCGGTGGCTGGCTGCGCTCCTGTGGCGCCGAGGTGGTCACGGTGGAGGCGCCGTTCAGCGGGGCGGCGAGCCCGGAGCGGATCGCGCAGGCGCTGCGCGCCCATCCCGCGATCGACTTCGTCAGCCTGGTCCACGCCGAGGCGGCGACCGGCAACACCAACCCGGTCGCCGAGATCGGTGCGGTGGTGCGCGAGCATGGTGCGCTGCTGATGCTGGACGCGGTCGCCTCGGTGGCCGCGGAGCCGCTGCGCACCGACGAATGGGGCGTCGACCTGTGTGTCATCGGCGGGCAGAAGGCGATGGCGGGCCCGGCAGGTGTGTCGGCGGTGTCGGTCGGCGCCCGGGCCTGGGAGCGGATCGCCGCCAATGAGCGGGCGCCCCGGCACTCGTACCTCTCCCTCCTGGACTGGAAGGAGCGCTGGATCGACGGCGGGCGCAGGGTGCTTCCGCACGCCCCGGCGCAGCTGGAGATGCTGGCCCTGGAGCAGGCCGCCGACCGGATCGAGGAGACCGGCCTGGACACCGTCATCGCCCGCCACCACGCCGCCAAGTCGGCGACCCGGGCGGGTGTTCGGGCGCTGGGCGGACTGTCCCCCTATGTGGTCCGGGACGAGGACGCCGCCCCCGTCGCGACCACGCTGCGCGCGCCGACGGGCGTGGACGCCCGGGAGGTGGTCCGCGCGGCCCTGGCCTGCGACGGCTCGGTGCCCGTACAGGCGGCGGGCGGGGCGCTCGCCAAGGAGATGATCCGGGTCAATCACTACGGCCAGGCGGCGGACCGGGCGGTGGTGCTCGCTTCCCTGGCGGCGCTGGGCGAGGCGCTGTGCACGCTGGGCGTCCCGGTGGCGGAGCGGGACGAGGCCCGCGCGGTGGCGGGCGCGGCCTGGGACGCGGTGACCATGGGCTGATCCATTCCGCAGCGAAGAAGCCGTGGCCGGTGCCTGCGCACCGGTCGCGGCTTTTTTAGTGCTCTACGACTTTTAGTGCCTTTTGGTGCCACTGCCCGTCCCGCTCAACTGCCCGGATAGAATCGGAACACCCAGCCCGTTTGGCCCGGCACCCCGGAGGATCCCCGCATGGCCCGAAACCCCGAGCCGGGCGCCCCGCCGGAGCGGCCCGCCGCCCCCGTCCGGGCCGACGCCCGCCGTAACCGGGCGCTGGTGCTGGAGGCGGCCCGATCGGCCTTCCGGGAGGCCGGGTTGGCGGTGCCGGTCGGGGAGATCGCCCGCCGGGCGGGCGTCGGGGCGGGCACTGTCTACCGCCATTTCCCCTCCAAGGACGCCCTGTTCAGGGCGACCGTGGTGGACAGGGTGCGGCTCTTCACGGACACCGCAAGGGAGTTGGCGGAGGCCGAGGACCCCGGTGCGGTGTTCTTCCGCCATCTGACGGCGGTGGTCCGGCTGTCGGCCCGGGACAAGGGGCTCTGTGACGCCCTGGAGGCGAGCGCCGAGGGGCGGTTCGAGCCGTCCCCGGCCGTCGAGGGGGACTTCCGGGCCGCGCTGTCCGTCCTGCTGGCCCGGGCCCAACAGGCCGGTGCCGTACGCCGGGACGTGATCTTGGACGATGTGCTGGCCCTGCTCCTGGGGTGCCTGTCGATGGAGCAGCGGCGGGGTCCGTCCGGGGTGCCCGGGAGGCTGACGGTGCTGGCCTGCGACAGCCTCCGCCCCGGGCGCAACGTAACGAAACTGCCCCCGATTCCGGCCGCCGACCGTAACGAAACGGGGTGCGCGGTGTGCGGCGGGCGGCTCCCGCCCGCGCGCACCGGCCGGCCCGCCCGGTACTGCGGTGGCGCCTGTCGGCAGAAGGCCCACCGCGCGCGGGCCCGGTCCCGTACTACAGCCCGGTCCCGTACTACAGGGCGTACTTGAAGCCGAGGTGCGAGGCCTCGAAGCCCAGCCGCTCATAGAAGCGGTGGGCGTCCACCCGGGTGGCGTCCGAGGTGAGCTGCACCAGCGCGCAGCCCTCGCGGCGGGAGGCGTCGATCGCCCACTCGATGAGCTGGGTGCCCAGTCCGCCGCCCCGTTCCTCGGCGTGGATGCGCACCCCCTCGATGATCGAGCGCGTCGCACCGCGCCGGGACAGGCCCGCTATGAAGGTGAGCTGGAGGGTGCCTATCGGGCGGCCGTCCCGCACGGCGACCACCAGGTGCTGGTTGGGGTCTCCGTCCAGGGCGGCGAGGGCGGCCCGGTAGGGGGCCAGGTCCTCGGGGGATTCCCGCTGGGCGCCGAGGGGGTCGTCGGCCAGCAGGGCCACGATGGCGGGGATGTCGTCGGCAGTCGCGCGCCGGATCTCGATGTTGCTCATGGACCGGACCCTATGCGCAGGCCGGGGCGGGTTACGAGGCTGGAGCGAGAGATTCCACAACGGCCACCAGGGGTGCCAACTCGGCCCGCTGCGAGGCCTCCTGGAGCGCCTCGCGCAGTGCCCCGTCATTGGTCGGCCGGGCCTCCTCGAGGAGGGCGAGGCCCGCGGGCGTGACATCGGTGTAGATGCCGCGGCGGTCGGTGAGGCAGAGGTAGCGGGTCAGCAGGCCGCGGTCCTCCAGCCGGTTGACCAGCCGGGTGGTGGCGCTCTGGCTGAGCACCATGGCATCGGCGACCTCGTTCATCCGCAGGTGGCCGCCCTCGCCGCTGTGCTGGCGGCTGAGCACGTCCAGCACCCCGAACTCGCGCACGCTCAGCCCGTGCCGGGACTGGAGCGCCCGCTCGATGTGCGCCTCGAGCCGGCCGTGCAGCGCGGAGAGCGCGCACCAGCCCTGTGCCAGGCCCGTCAGAGCGGGATCCAGGGTGCGGGGCATGGGGCCCTCCTTCGGATCGGAGTACATCGGAGTACGTCGGAGTGCATCGGAGTACGGGGGTGCGGGGACCGTCCGGGACCAGGGTAGCCCCTTGCTGCAATATCACGCGCTTGCAAGTAGTGCGCGTCTGCAATTATTGTTTACGCCGGTAGGGCTCTGCCGCAAAGAGGTGAGGGGATCGTTCCCGTCTCCTCCGCTCCTCCCGACCCTCCGTCCCCGACCGAAGGATCTCCCCGCAATGCCCCTCGCCCTCCTGGCGCTCGCCATCGGCGCCTTCGGTATCGGCACCACCGAGTTTGTGGTCTCCGGCCTGCTCCCCGAGGTGGCGGACGAATTCGGCGTCTCCATCCCCACTGCCGGCTATCTGACCACCGGGTATGCGCTCGGGGTGGTCATCGGCGCCCCGATCCTGGCGATCATCGGCAGCCGGGTCGAGCGCAAGCGCATGCTGATGTTCCTGATGGCGCTGTTCACCGTGGGCAATGCGCTCTCCGCCGTGGCGCCTAATTTCGGGGTGATGCTCGCCGGGCGCATCATCGCCTCGCTGGCGCACGGCGCCTTCTTCGGCATCGGTTCGATCGTCGCCTCCGGGCTGGTCGCCCCGCAGAAGAGGGCGGGCGCGATCGCGATGATGTTCACCGGACTGACGCTCTCCAATGTGGTCGGTGTGCCACCGGCCACCCTGCTCGGTCAGCACGCGGGCTGGCGCATCACCTTTGGCATCATCGCCGGGCTCGGACTGCTCGCCATGCTGGGCGTCGCCACGCTGGTGCCCCGCCAGGAGCGGCCCGAACGCACCGCGATCAGCCATGAGTTCGGGGCCTTCCGCAAGCCCCAGGTGCTGCTCGCGATGGCGATGACCGTCCTGGGCTTCGGCGGCGTCTTCACCATGAGCACCTACATCACACCGATGATGACCGAGGTCACGGGCTTTGCACCGGGCTCCATGACCTGGCTGCTGGTCCTCTTCGGCCTTGGCATGTTCATCAGCAACCTCATCAGCGGCAGGTTCACCGACCGGGCCCTGATGCCCATGCTCTATACGGGCCTCGGCGGCCTGGCGGTCACCCTCGCCCTGATGCCCCTGGCCGCGCACAGCAAGCTCGCGGCGATCATCGCCATCCCGCTGATCAGCGGCTTCGGCTTCGCCACCGTCCCGCCGTTGCAGAAGCGGGTGTTGGACCACACGGCGGACGCACCGACGCTCGCCTCCGCCGTCAACATCGGCGCCTTCAACCTGGGCAACGCCATCGCCGCCTGGCTGGGCGGCCTGGTCATCTCGGCCGGGCTGGGCTACACCGCACCCAATGTGGCCGGCGCGGGAATGGCGGCCGCCGCGCTGGTCCTCGCCCTGGTGTCGGCGGGGCTCGAGCGGCGTACGGGCGGGAACGGCGGCCGCATCGTGGCACGCTCGGCGGCGACGGCGGAACAGGAGGCAGCCGCCGCCGGGCGCTGATCCCCGGGCAGCAGAGCAAGATTGCGTAGGCGCACTCCGGTTGACTGCGCCTACGCTCATGACCATGAGCAGACTGCACTTGTTCGACCTCGACGGAACCTTGATCCATGGCTCGGCGGCCGCGCTGGAGATATCCCGGCAGCTGGGGCTGGAACGCGAAATCGACGCCGTGGAACGGGCCTTCGCGGCCGGGGAGCTGACCCCGGCCGGGTTCGCCGCGGCGGCCTGCGAGCTCTGGGGGCCGGACCTGACCGAAGCGGCGGTCGAGGCCGCCTTCCAGGGCGCCCCCTGGCTGGACGGCATCAAGGACGTATGGGCGGACATCGCGGCGCGGGGCGAGCGCTGCGCAGTGATCTCGTTGTCCCCGGGCTTCTTTGTGGAACGCCTGCTCGCCTGGGGCGCCGATGCGGCCCATGGCTCGCGCTGGCCCGAAATGCCGTTCCGGGAGCCGGTGGACCCGGCGGGCATCCTCAGCGCCGAGGCGAAGGTCCGGATCGCCGATGAACTGTGCGAGGCATACGGACTGAGCCGCGCCGACTGCGTGGCCTACGGCGACTCGATGTCCGACGCCCGGCTGTTCGCCGCCGTCCCGGTGTCGGTGGCGGTGAACGCCGACCACCATGTGCGCGATCTCGCCACGCACGCCTACAACGGCCGTGACCTGCGGGAGGCTTACGCCCTGGCAGCCGGTTCATGAGGGCACGGCCCGCCCTTGAAGCACCCCGTCCTTGAAGTACCGATGCCGCGGCGCTCGACGGGCTGCGCCGTCATGAGCCGGTCACTCTAACCTCAACCATGGCCGCGACGCGCGGAGTTCCGGCAAATCCTCCACTGCCGGGCAACAGGTGGCATGCTGCGCGGACTGGAACACCCAACGGGGAATCGCGGGCACTTCCGGGGACACCGGAGTGCGCAGACCGACCGAGATGTTCGAGGCGAGGATTCGATGGACGCTCCGAGCCGCCCGTCGGCCGAAGGCGGCGGTGGGGGAACTCCCCCGTCCGCTCCCCCTGCCGTACGGGCCGTGGGGGAGAGCCGTGGAGGCGAATGGGGCTGGTTCAGCCCATCCGACCCGGCTCCCGGGAGAACCGCCGCAACGGCCGCCCAGACAGCCACCGGGCCGGACACCGGGCGGAGCACCGGGCCGGGCGACGGGCCGGGCGACGGCCCCAACGCCCGTCCGGGCACTGGCAGCAGGCCGGGGACGCCGCCGCCCGGTGGCGCGCCCGGGGGTGTCCCCCGGCGGCAGGGGACTCCGCCCGGGGCTCCGGGGCACCGGGTGCCCCAGGTGCCTCAGGAAGCCCTGGAACACCAGCGCCCGGCCGAACCCGGCGAGGGCCCGGCCGACTTGTCCCACCGCCATGACGACGCGAGGGGCCCTTCGGCCACGGACCCCGTTGCCGCCCCTGCACCCCACCAGCCACCGGCCGCCCCGCCGGACACTCCCCAGCCGGACACTCCCCAGAACGCGGCGCCGGCCGCAACCGCACCCCCCGACGCCGTCCTCATCCGGCGCACCATGACCGAGATCGAGCCCATCGCCGACAAGGTCACCTCGTACTTCTATGCGCTGCTCTTCCTCCACCACCCCGATCTGCGACCGCTGTTCCCGCCCGCCATGGACACCCAGCGGGACCGGCTCTTCAAGGCCCTGCTGACCGCCGCCCAACTCGCCGACAACCTCTCGGAACTTGCCGACTACCTCGCCCAACTCGGCCGAGGACACCGCAAATACGGCACCCGGCCCGAGCACTACCCCGCCGTGGGCGAGGCCCTCATCGGCGCCCTCACCCGGTATGCGACGGACACCTGGAGCGAGGAGACGCAGGCCGCCTGGGTACGCGTCTACACCCTGATCTCCCAGACCATGATCGACGCGGCCGCCGATGACGAACTGCGCTCCCCGGCCTGGTGGCACGCCGAGATCGTCACCCATGAACTGCGCACGCCGGACGTGGCCGTCGTGACCGTGCGGCCCGATCAGCCCTACCCCTTCCTCGCCGGACAGTATGCGAGCCTGGAAACCCCCTGGTGGCCGCGCATATGGCGGCACTACTCCTTCTCCTGCGCCCCCCGGCGGGACGGGCTGCTCTCCTTCCATGTCAAGGCCGTGCCGGCCGGCTGGGTCTCCGGCGCCCTGGTCCATCGCGCCCGCCCCGGCGATGTGCTGCGGCTCGGACCTCCTGCCGGTTCCATGATTGTGGACCACACCACTGACAACGGCCTGTTGTGCCTGGGCGGGGGCACCGGCATCGCCCCCATGAAGGCGCTGGTCGAGGACGTCGCCGAGCACGGCGGCAGCCGTCCGGTCGAGGTGTTCTACGGCGCACGCCACGACGGCGACCTCTATGACATGGACACCCTGCTGAACCTGGAACGCCGGCACGCCTGGCTGTCGGTCCGCCCGGTGGTCTCGCACGGTCCGTCCCTCCCCCGTTGCCCGGACGACACGGGAGGTACCCCCATTCTGAGCGGCCAACTGCCGCACATCATCCGGCGGTACGGCCCGTGGAACGCGTATGACGCCTATCTGTCCGGTCCACCGGCAATGATTCGCAGCGGTGTGGACACCCTGGTCGGTATCGGCATACCGTCCCACCGAATACGCCACGACTCCATCGACGAGCTCCTGGCGGCGGCGAGCTGATCCGGGCGGTGGTCTGATGACGGTGGGGAACTCCTGGGACATGACCGTGGAGGAGCGGATCCCCGCCCCACCGCCGGGCAGCGACGGCGAACACGCGCTCCAGCAGCGGCTCGGCACCGCCGAGCGCGCCGCCCGCTTCTACGGCGAGCAGGTGCTGTCCCAGGTGAACGGGCGGATGCGGGAGTTCATCGGCCGGCAGGAGATGTTCTTCCTGGCCACCGCCGACCGGCGGGGCGAGTGCGACAGCACCTTCCGGGCCGGTCCGCCCGGCTTTCTGCGGGTGCTGGACGAACGCACCCTCGCCTACCCGGAATACCGGGGCAACGGCGTGCTGGCGAGCCTGGGCAACATCGAGGAGAACCCGCACGTCGGCATTCTGCTGATGGATTTCTTCCGGGACCGGATCGGGTTGCACATCAACGGCCGGGCCCGGGTGGTGGAGGACGCGATGCTGCGAACGGCCCACCCGGGGCTGCCGGTTGACGGGATACCCGGCCGCCGTGCCCTGGTGTGGGTGGAGGTCACGGTGGAAGAGGCCTATATCCACTGCGCCAAGCACATCCCCCGCCTCCACCGTGCGGCGGAACGGGAGGGCAGGGCCTGGGGCACGGATGACACCCGCCGCAAGGGCGGCGACTTCTTCGGCGCCGCGGCGGAGCGTCAGGGGTGAGCGGGCGCACCGCCGTTCACCCCAGGTCGTCCGCGAGCAGCGCCCGCACACCCTCGATGTTCGCGGCGAGATAGGCGCGCAGCGACGGCGGTACCACCTCCACCGAGGCGATTCCCGCACGGGTGAAGGGGATGCCCACCACCTCGTACGTCCCACGCGGCTCGTCCACTTCGGGACCGTGCCGCAGTGAGAGGTCCATCGACGCCAGTCGGCAGACGAAGAAGTGCTGCACCTTCACGCCGTGGGCGGCAATGGGGGTGCCACCCGTGCCGTGCCGGACGGTGTCCACAAAGGCGGGCACCACGTCGGCCACCTTCGCCCCCAGCTCCTCGTCCACTTCGCGGTGCAGCGCGGCGACGACCGTGTCGTCCTCCGGCTCCACACCCCCGCCGGGGGTGATCCAGTACGGGGCCTGGCCGGGTTTGGTGCGCTTGATGAGGATCAGTTCGAGATCGTCGGAGCCCGGGTCACCGGCGAGCAGAATGGCGCGGGCAGTGCGTTTGACCACTGGTCGTACGGTCATAAGCGACATCTGCCGCGCCCGACACTCGGTGAAACCCCTTCTCACCACGAAACGGCAGCACGCAGCAGCCACTCATGGGCTCGTGCCAGATGGGGGAAGGCCAGCGTTCCGGTCCGTACCACCAGGAAGTAGGTGCGCAGCGGGGGCACGGGCGGGTTGAGGAGCGCCACCACCTCCCCGGTGTCGAGCGCCTCGGCGCACAGGTACCGGGGGAGTACCCCGATGCCGGCCCCGGCGGCCACACAGGAGAGCACGGCCCGCAGGTCGGGGGCGATGACGGCGCCGGTGGTGATGGGCTTGGTGTCGAAGACGGCGGTCCAGTAGCGGGTGACGAAGGGCAGGCTCTCATGGACCTCCACCACCGGCAGGTGTTCCAGGACGCCCACGCCCTTGTCGCGCACCACGGCCGCCCCGCCGAGGCGTGCGGCCCAGCGCGGGGCGCCGATCAGCACATGTTCCTCGTCGCAGAGCGGGGTGGCGGTGAGCAGCCGTCCGCGCGGGCGGGAGGTGGTGATCGCCAGCTCGTGGTGCCCGGCGGCGAGGCCCTCGAAGAGGTCCTCGGCCATGCCGTGCGCGGCGCGTACCGTCAGCCCCTGGGCGATCAGGGGGGTGAGCGCGGGCAGCGCGCGCAGGGCGGTGAATTCGGGCGGACCGGCCAGGTGCAGGGTGCGGTGCGGCCATTGGTCGTCGAGGCCCGATTCGGTGATCTCCAGCAGGGCGTCGACATGGGGGGCGATTTTGTGCGCGAGTTCATCGCCGAGGGTGGTGGGGACGACGCCGCGCGCCTTGCGCAGGAAGAGCGGATGGCCGAGCTGCCGCTCCAACGTCCTTATCTGGCCGGTCACCGCGGGCTGGGACAGCCCCAGGAGGGCGGCCGCGCGGGTGAAGGAACCCGCCCGGTGGACCGTGACGAATGTGCGTAAGAGGGTCAGATCCATGCTGTCTCCCCGGCTCGCCCGCCACCGACCGTAGAGGAACTATAAATAAGTCGATAGGGCTGTGTCGCCAGGGTGATTGGACACTGACGCAGAGTCAACTAGCCTGAGACGCGCGGCTCTTCCTCACGGGAGACCGGGGCGGCTCGAGCCAAGAGGGGGGAGGCTCGAGCCGTCCTTCCATGCCGTTCCGTTCCCGGGGCCTGTCGGTCCCGTCCGTTCGGCGCCGCCGCCTGTGGCAGGCTGGAGTGCGAGCCGACTCCCGGGCGAGGAGCGAGAGATGGACGGACACCCCTGGCGCTCGCCGGCCCTGCCGGGTGAGCCGCCCTGCTACACGACCGACACCTGCGCGGGCTGCGGGGCGATCGTGCACGGCATTCACGGCCGGTGGACCTGTGCCGCCTGCGGGGCCTGCAGCCCGTACCAGGAGCCTCCGGAGGGTTGGGCCACGGAGATCACCCCAGGGGAACTGGCCGCCAACACCGTGGGGTACGACCGGCGGCCGGGAGCGTAGGCCCGCTGGGGGGCGGTCCTTGGTCGGTCCTTGTCGTCGGTCAGTCCTTGTCGTCGGGCAGGATCACATGCATCGCCCAGGCGACGATGGACACGATCACGCCGCCGACCAGGGCCGACCAGAAGTTGGCCACATGGAAGTGGAGATCGAGCCGGCCCGCCACATAGCTCGTCAGCAGCAGCATCAAGGCGTTGATCACCAGGGTGATCAGGCCGAGGGTGAGGATGAAGAGCGGGAGGGACAGGAACTTCACGATCGGCTTGACGACGAAGTTCACCACGCCGAAGACGAGCGCCACGGCGAGCAGTGTGAAGGCCTTCTTGGCCGTGGTGTCACCGGCGTGCGCCATGGTGATGCCCTTGAGCAGCCAGACGGCGACTGCCAGGGCCGCCGCGTTGGCGATCGTCTTGACTACAAAGTTCTTCATACGTGAGATCGTGGCAGACGGCACCGACAGGTGGGACGGGCGCGATCGGACAAGCGGCGGTCGCGCGGAACGGGAGACAGCGCATGAAGGCGTTCCGGCTTGACGAGCTGGAGGCGGAGCGGGTCGCGAACAGCGGCGCTTATCTGCAGTTCCTGCGGGAACGGAACATGTCGGCCGGGCTCTATGCGCTGGACGCGGGGAGCACGGACCCGCAGGGGCCGCATGCGCAGGACGAGGTGTATTTGGTGATGAGCGGCCGGGCGTCGATCACGGTCGGGGCGGAGACGACCGAGGTGGCGCGGGGCAGCGTGGTGTATGTGCCGGCCGGTATCACCCATCGCTTCCATCACATCAGTGAGGACCTCAGGGTTCTGGTGATCTTCTCTCCGCCTGAGAGCTGACCGTGACCCTGGCCGTCCCGTAGGGGAACGTTCAGGGACCTACGGGGGCCGGCAGGCCCCCATGGGGCCCCTGGTCCGTCCTAGCATCGAGAACAGGCCGGGGCATCGGGCTCCGGGCGTCCATCCGTCAGTGATGTGTTGAATCGGAGAGCAGGGGACGACATGGCTGAGAAAGGGATACTCGCGGGGCTGCCCTGGTGGGTCAAGTGGATCGTCTTGCCGGTCCTTGTGCTCCTGGTATTCGGGACGCTGATCGTCAGTGTGCTCGGAGTCCTCATCAGCATGATCTTCAAGGCATTGCTGTTGGTGGCGCTCATCGGCGGCCTGATCTTCGTCTTCAAGAAGTTCACGTCGTCCTCGTCGTCGAAGGGCGGCGATTGGTAGGGGCGATGGGTGCGGGGCGCCGAGCCGTCCGGTGCCCTGCACCGAACTCGTCGCGGGTTCTTGCCCGGTGGAATTCGGCGGTTCCGTCAACTCAACGAAGCAATGCGCGGGAAGTACTTCTCCCGTCAGCCGATACCACTCTTTCACCCCGCCACCGCGTGTGCGATGAGGGCGGTACGCCCACCGCTCCTGTCCATCCCGGCATGGTTCCCACCAGTTCCAACCGGTGTGTCACTTTGGCCAGTTCCCTGCTGTTGCCTGCTGCCGAATCAGGCGGAACGACTCCGCCCCGTAGTCGAGTCGCTACGCTCCAGAGTCGGAGAGCTCGTAAGCTCACTCTCGATCTCTATCGGTAACTGAAAAATCACTCCTTGTGATCCACGGGGCGTTGTTGTCAGACTATGGCGTCATTAGAGGGTCATGAGGATCCAATCCCGGCCAAACCGACGAAGACGGGGCATTGGGCGATGCGCGACACAGTTCAGGCAGAAGTGATCATGACATTCCTCGTTTCCGAGGAACTGTCCTTCCGTATCCCGGTGGAGCTGGGCTACGACAGCAGCGACCCCTACGCGGTGAAGTTCACCTTTCACCTTCCCGGTGACGCACCGGTGACCTGGGCGTTCGCAAGGGAGTTGCTGCTGGACGGGCTGAGTCAGCCCTCCGGCGAGGGCGATGTGCATATCGCCCCCGCCTCCGCGCAGCACCTTTCGGACGTCTTCATCCGGCTGCAAGTGGGCGGCGAGGGCGCCCTGTTCCGGGCGGGCGCCGCCCCCCTGGTGGCCTTCCTCGACCGGACCGACCGCGTCGCACCGCTCGGCGAGGAGCACGCGGTCGCCGACTTCGACTACGACCTGGCCGCGGCGCTCGACAACATCCTCGCCGGCAACACCGAGGGTCAGAACGCCGGTTAGCCCAACGGTGGGCTCGGTTAGCCCACGGTGGGCTCCTCGATCGGCACCCGCTCGGCACGCGGGGCCGCCTTGCCGCCGCCCTTGCCGTCGGCGTCAGGAGCGCCGTCCGCCGCCGGACCGGGCCCATCGGTGCCCATGGCCGCGAGCAACTGTCGCGCCAGCCCCAGGCCCGTGCCTCCCATGGTGAGCGCCTTCGCAAACATCTCGGACATACCGTCCGCGCCGTTCAACAGCACCATATGGTCCACGTTTCCGAACGCCTGCGCCCCGGCTCGCACGATCTCCGGCCACTTCTCGGCCAGTTGCTGGGCCACGACCGCATCCTGGTTCTCCGCCAGCGCCGCCGCCCGCGCCTTGATCGCCTCGGCCTCGGCCAGCCCCTTGGCCTTTGCCGCCTCGGCCTCGGCCAACCCCCTGGCCCGGGCGGCCTCGGCCTCGGCCAACCCCCTGGCCTGCGCGGATGCCGCCTCCGCCTCACCCGTCGCCCGGGTCGTCTGGGCCGCCGCCGTGCCCCGCGCCTTGGTGGCCTCCGCCTCGGCGGCCGCCGCCGTCTTCACCCGCGTCGCCTCCGCCGCGGCCGCCAGCTCCGTCTCCCTGGCCTTCGCCTGGGCCGCGGAGATCCGGGCGTCCCGCTCCGCCTCGGCGAGCGTGCGCTTCTCATAGGCCGCCGCGTCCGCGGGCTTGCGGACGTCCGCCTGGAGCTGCTGCTCCCGGCGCTGCGCCGCCAACTCGGCGACCCGCGTCTCCTGGACCACGACCTCCTGCTGCGCCCCGGCCTCCGCGAGCGGCCCGGCCTGCCGGGCCTTGGCGGCCGCGCTGTCCCGCTCGGCCTGATAGCCGGCCTGCAGGATCTCGCTGTCCCGGGTGGCCTCCGCCATCCGGGCCGCCGCCTGCTGCTCCGCCTCGGTGGCCAGCCGGTCCGCCTCCGCCTGGGCGATGCGGGCGTCCCGCTGGACGGCGGCCGCATGCGGCGCGGACAGGTTCTTGATGTAGCCGGTCGGGTCCTGGATCTCATGAATCTGCAGGGAGTCGATGATCAGGCCCAGCTTCTCCATCTCCGAGCCCGAGGCGGCCCGGGTCTCGCCCGTCAGCCGCTCCCGGTCGCGGATCATGTCCTCCACCGTGAGACCGCCGACGATGGAACGGAGGTGGCCCGCGAAGACGTTGTGCACCCGCTCGGCCATGAACTTCTGCTGGTCGAGAAAGCGGCGGGCGGCATTGGCGATCGAGACAAAGTCATCGCCGACCTTGAAGATCACCACGCCATGAACTTTGAGTGGAATGCCCTGCTTTGTCACGCAGTCCACGTTCAACTCGGCCTCGTTGAGATCGAGCGACAGCTTTCGCACCACTTGCACCCCGGGCAGCACCAACGTGCCCCGCCCGGTGACGATCCGGAAGCCCATGCCCTCCTCCAGCCCCTCCAGGCGGTGCCTGGAGCCGGAGATGACGAGCGCTTCATTGGGCTCGGCCACCCGCCACATCAGCTTGAACAAGCCGACCAGGATGGCGATGGCAACGAGGACGACCCCCGCCGCGATCCCGATGAACATGCGTCTGAACCCCCTTAGGCGGCCCTGTCCCGCGACAGGGCGCAGAGATCAACGGCCGTGGCCCCCAAGGAGCATGGGGCATGCCGGCCCGGCCGGTGGCGGTCTTCTCCCGCCGGTCATCCGCCCCCATAGGCCGGTGTCACATACACCGTGCGCGGCGGCTGATACTCCACGACCATGACGACGGTGCCCCGCTCGATGCGGATGCCGGGCTCCGCGGGATACGCCAGAAACGCCTCGGAACCGCCCCGCACCCGGAGCATCACCTCGCCGACCAGCCCCGGGCCCACCACCCCGGTGACTCTGCCCAGTTCGCCGACCAATGCGACTCCCCCGTCCGTCCTGCCGTGCGGCACCGGTCACTTCGCGCGGTGGCGCCTGCCACCCCTGACCTTTGCCCTGCCCCTTGCCCCGGGCCGGAACCCGGTACTCGCATTGTGCCGGTCGGCACTGACAACGAGCGCTGCCAGGGCGGTTGTCACCGGAACCGACAGCACCAGCCCGATGCTGCCGACCAGGGTCCGTACGATCTCCTCCGCGACGACCTCGCTCGTCGCCACCGTCCCCACTCCGCTGTCGGCGATCGAGAACAACAGCAGCAACGGCAGTGACGCACCCGCGTACGCCATCACGAGCGTATTGACGACCGACGCGATGTGATCCCGTCCGATGCGCATCGCCGCACCGTACAGTTTGCGCCAACTAGCGCCCGGATTCGCGTCCTTCAGCTCCCACACGGCGGACGTCTGTGTCACGGTCACATCGTCGAGCACCCCCAGCGAACCGATGATGACCCCCGCGAGCAGCAGCCCCCGGGTATCGATCTGCGGAAAGAGGCCGTGCACCAGGCCCATCTGGTCGTCGGTGTTGCCCGTCAGCTGCGCCCAGTCGATGAAGAACGAGCCGAGCAGGCCGATGACCAGCAGGGAGGTGAGTGTCCCCAGCACCGCCACGGACGTACGGGCGTTGAGGCCATGGCACAGATAGAGCGCGATCAGCATGATCGCGCTGCCTCCGACCACGGCGACCAGCAGCGGGTCCGAACCCTGCAGGATCGCCGGGAGAATGAACAGCGTCAGCAGCCCGAAGCTGATCACCAGGGCGACCAGGGCGAACACCCCGCGCAGTCGGCCGATGGCCACCACCGCGAGCGCGAACACCCCGGCCAGCAGGGCCATCGGCAGCTTCCGGTCCACATCCGTGACCGAATAGCGCAGATTCTTCGGTGCCTTGGGCGCATAGGCCAGGACCAGCTTCTGCCCCACGGAGTAGTGGCGGGACGCGCCCGGGTGCACGATCTCGGTGAAGGTGTGCCCCTTGTCGGGGCCCGATGCGACCTCCACGGTTGCCTTCTGACACGGCCCCCGCTCGGGCGCGGCCCCCTGCGACTGCTCTTGCTGCCCCTGCTGTCCGGCCGGTCGGCCGCCCATCGCGGCACAGTCCGTCTCCTCCACCGCCACCACCCGCCCCGCCCGCGTCTGCTGGTCGAGGCCCACCCCGGTGTGCTGGTGCGGTGGCGTGCCGTCCGGCCACAACATGACCAGCCCGGCCACCACCGCGGCGGCGAACGGGATCAGCACGGCCGTGATCACCTTGCGCAGATGTGCGGATACCGGACTGGCCGGGCCATGACTATGGCCGTGTCCATGGGCATGCGAGTCGCCGGGGGCGGGCGAGGGGCCGGGGTCACGGGGAACGGGGTCGGCGCGGGTCACCGCCCGATCATCGCAAGCCCCTCTGGCCCTCCGCCCGGGGAAGGCGCTAGCGTTGTGGCACCTTTGCAATCGCGGGAGCTCGGAGCACCGGGCTGAGAGGGCGCTGACCTCCGTACTCAAGTGCGGAAGCCGCTGCGTCGACCGCCGAACCTGTTACCGGGTAATGCCGGCGTAGGGAGTTACGGTCTCATGGCCACGCAGGACGCACGCATGTCCGCAGATACGTCCACCAGCCCGTCGACAACTGGACAAAACACCCAGATCGGTTGGCACAAGGACTACCTTTCCGGCGGCCCAGGCTCCCGTCCGGACCTCCGGGTACCCGTGCGCAGGGTCCACCTCACCAATGGACAGGACATCCGGCTGTACGACACCTCCGGCCCCTACACCGACCCGGCCGTCACCACGGACGTCCGCCGGGGTCTCCCGCCGCTGCGCGAGAACTGGATCGTCGGCCGCGCCGACACCGAGGAGTACGCCGGACGCCCCATGCGCCCCGAGGACGACGGCATCAAGCACACCTCGCCGCGCGGCGGCCTCAGGAACCTCGACGCCGTCTTTCCCGGCCGCCCCCGGCTGCCCCGCCGGGGCCGCGACGGGGCCCCGGTGACCCAACTCGCCTATGCGCGACGCGGCGAGGTCACCGCCGAGATGGAATATGTCGCGCTCCGCGAGAACGTCTCCCCCGAGACCGTCCGCGAAGAGATCGCGGCGGGCCGCGCGGTGCTGCCCGCCAATGTGAACCACCCCGAGATCGAGCCGATGATCATCGGCAAGAAGTTCCTGGTCAAGGTGAATGCCAATATCGGCAATTCCGCCGTCACTTCCTCCATCGAGGAAGAGGTCGAGAAGATGACCTGGGCCACCCGCTGGGGCGCCGACACGGTCATGGACCTCTCCACCGGCCGCAACATCCACACCACCCGTGAGTGGGTGCTGCGCAACTCGCCCGTTCCGATCGGGACCGTGCCGCTCTACCAGGCCCTCGAAAAGGTCGACGGCAAGGCCGAGGAACTGACCTGGGAGATCTACAAGGACACGGTCGTCGAACAGGCCGAGCAGGGCGTCGACTACATGACCGTCCATGCGGGCGTACTGCTGCGCTACGTCCCGCTCACCGCCCGCCGCAAGACCGGCATCGTCTCGCGGGGCGGCTCGATCATGGCGGCGTGGTGCCTGGCGCACCACAGGGAGTCGTTCCTCTACGAGAACTTCGAAGAGCTCTGCGAGATCCTCGCGGCCTATGACGTCACCTACTCGCTGGGCGACGGCCTGCGGCCCGGCTCGATCGCGGACGCCAACGACGAGGCGCAGTTCGCCGAGTTGAGGACGCTGGGGGAGCTCAACTCGATCGCCAAGCGGCACAACGTCCAGACCATGATCGAGGGTCCGGGCCATGTCCCGATGCACAAGATCAAGGAGAACATCGACCTCCAGCAGGAGATCTGCGAGGAGGCCCCGTTCTACACGCTGGGCCCGCTGACCACGGATGTGGCGCCCGCCTACGACCACATCACCTCCGGCATCGGTGCCGCGATGATCGCCTGGTGGGGTACGGCGATGCTCTGCTACGTCACGCCCAAGGAGCACCTGGGCCTGCCGGACCGCGACGACGTCAAGACCGGCGTGATCACCTACAAGATCGCCGCCCATGCGGCAGACCTCGCCAAGGGCCACCCGGGCGCCCAGGAATGGGACGACGCGCTCTCCGACGCGCGCTTCGAATTCCGCTGGGAGGACCAGTTCAACCTGGCCCTCGACCCGGACACCGCCCGCGCCTTCCACGACGAGACACTGCCGGCCGAGCCGGCGAAGACCGCGCACTTCTGCTCGATGTGCGGGCCCAAGTTCTGTTCGATGAAGATCTCACAAGACATCCGCCGGGAGCATGGTGGAGAGCTGGCCGCGGTTGACGTCGAAGCGGGGATGGCCGAGAAGTCAAAGGAGTTCGCGGCGGCGGGGAATCGGGTGTATCTGCCGGTGGCGGAGTGAGGTTTGCAACTTTGGCGGGGCTGTGAGCTGTGAGTTTGCGTGAGGTGTCGCTTCTGGCGACACCTTGGCGAGAGCTTGAGGGTCTAACCAGATGTTAGATCTCGGTTTTCCACAGGGGTATGACCTGCACTTTTGCGCCAAGTGTCGCCTCCAGCGACGGTTGGCGCAAGATCTCTTCATTAATGCAGATGTAGGGAGTGCTGAACCCGGTACAGTCTGTGCGGGCCCGAAGCCGCAACTTGGATTTGCGACTTCGGGCCCGAACTGCCTTCCGACTACTTGAGGACGTAGACGGGTGTGCCGTCGTCCAATGTGCCGGTCTGGCGGATGCAACCGCGCTTGAGCATCATCCGCAGCGCGTCATGAACACGGTGAACGGTCAGCCCGGTGCGTGTGGCGACTGTGTCCAACGGGTAGCAGGACTCGCCGAGTTCGATGAGCGCCGGGAGGATGTACGCGGCCACGGCCCAGATGTCGTTGGTGACCGCCAGGTTGCGATCCCGCCAGCCGTTGATCACCGATTCCGCCGTGACGCGTGGCCGAGGCGGGGGTGGGGGTGCCGTGCGTTGGGCGGGTGGGAGCCGATCGACGATGTCTCCCATCCGGTCCGTGAGTCGCTTCAGGGTCGCGATCGACTCTCGCTGCGCAGCGCCGACGTCTCGGAGGGCATCGGCGGTCTCCTGCCGGGATCGAATGGACTCCCGTTGCCAGGCCGAGAGCTCTTCGATCAGCCGGACGTTCCGCTCCTCCAACCGCACGAGTGCGTCAACAACCTGGGCGGGCATGGCGTATGCCGTTGCGCCCGGTTGTTGTACTTCAGCCTTCTCGAGGGTGTACGAACCCTCTCGCTGGATAGTGAGGATGACTTCTGAAACCCAGTGCTTGAACGGCAGGCACGAGGGCTTGGTGCATGCGTTGACGAGAAGGATGAGGCCTTGCAGATCAATCATCTGCAAGTCTCGGCGCCACTCCCTACCTGCAGGAATGCCGAGACTGTGACTTCCAGTCACAGTCTCGAGAAACTCTCGGCGCTCCTCCGGGACATGATCGAGCAGAGCCTTGCGGGTCGTCGTGTAGCCCAGCTCCCTGCATACGTCGGCGGCAGGAAACCAGTGCTCCCCGTTGGGGAGCGTGAGTCGTCGGACACGTACCCCTGTAGCCGCGTAGACGAAGTCGCTGACGTCGAGTGCGTCCTGTGTGTTGGCCGTCAGATCCGGCGGCACGTTCTGTGTGCTCATGGTGAGCATCACCTCCGCACCGACCGTAAGCAGGCTCAAACCCGAACCACCGCAATATAAACGGAAGTTCACCCAATAAGGGCGGATTCGGCGACTTCCGCTGTGCATGGTGCGTACTCGGATGTAAGTGCGGGATACCCCCGCTCGAGGTCAGATCACTCGGGTTGCTCCTCCGGGCCCCCGAAGTCCGGGCTGGTGAAGTCCGGGCTGGTGAAACTGGGCCGTGTGTGCGGTGAGTTGTCGCTGTCGTGGCTGGAGAATCCCGGGCGGGAGTAGCCCAGGTGCGGGGTGCGGCCGTGGTGGTCGCGCGTTCTCGGTCCGGGAACATACGAAGTGCCCGGCTCCGCCGGAGCGTTGGCGAGCGCTTCGCGCAGGAACGGCAGGACGCCGCGTTCCAGCAGTGCCTGCCGCCAGGCTTCCCGGGCGTGCTCCATTTCGTCCGCCGTCCGGTCGCCCGGAGTGTTCGCCTCCGGGCCGTGTCCGTTGCGCAGGGCGGTGAGCAGGAGCGCGGTCATGGCGATGAGCCCGCCGACGGCGGTGAGGCCGGCGAACCACCAGCCGGCGGTGATCATCGGGTCGCCGACCGAGTCGTTCGACGCGACCACCCGCAGCACATAGCCGATGACAAGGAAGAGGAGCGCGGCGATTCCGGCCAGGACCGGGGCCAGCACGGCGAGCACCGCGCCGGCCCCCGCGCCCTCGGCGGCATCGCCGGGTGCCGTCGCGGTTGTGGACGCGGCGGCCGGGTCGCCGTTGTCGCCCCGCGCCGCGCGGCCGGCGCCGACCCGCTGCTGCTGGACGGCGCCGGACCGGGCACGGAGATCGTCCCGCGCCCTGACATACGTACGGTATTCCGCCATCGCGCAAGCCGAGATGGCGGCCATGGCATTGATGGCCATGGTGCGCAGTTGTTCGGTATTGAGCCGCTGTCCTATCGCGGCGGCCAGTGCGCTGATCTCCGGGTCTCTGTCCGCTGAACGCAACGCCTGGTCCAGTACCCGCTCGAATTCCGGGCGGTCCTCGGCCAGTAGGTGCGGAGCGCTGTTCATGTGCATCCCCCGATGCTCCGTAGGGCCTGATATCCGGCTTGTACCGGGTAGTGGGCGGAAACGGAGGAGAGCCTGCTACGGATAAGCCGATGGTAGAGCCGCACCGACACGGGGTGACAGTGCGTTTCCCGAATTACCCCCGTGGCGGTGGAACTCCGTATTTGCCCGTGGTCCCGCGGACTGAACCCTCAGCCGGCCAGGGGAAGCTGCACCACCAGCAGTTTTCCGGCCATCGTGACCCCTCCGTCCATCGCGAGGGCCAGGCCGTCCGCATACAGATGCGGACCGTTCACCACCGGAGCGCCGTCCTCACCGTCCGCGTCCTCGGCACCGACCTCACCCAGCAGATAGGGGATGGGGCTGTGGCCGTGCACCACGCGGCTGCCACCGTAGGTCTCCAGCAGTTCGCGCGCGGCCCTGGAGCCCGCCTCGTCGCGGAAGGCGAACCGCTTGGTGAACTTGCGGAACAAGTCCCAGCACTCGTCCGGGTCGTTGCGCTGCAGTGCCTCGGTGATGGCGTCGTTGACGGCCTCGATGGAATCGCCGTAGTCGAGGTAGGCGGTGGTGTCCGAGTGCACCAGCAGGTGCCCGTCCTGCTCGGCCATCGCGTCGAGCCGGGACATCCACTGCAGATGGTGGTCCTCCAGGCGTTCCATGTCGGTGCGCTGGCCGCCGTTGAGCAGCCAGGCCGCCTGGAAGGAGGCGGTGCCGGCCCCGGAGTTGACGGGGGTGTCGCCGAACCGCTTGGCGCCGATCAGCAGCAACTCATGGTTGCCCATGAGCGCCTTGCAGTAGCCGCCGGCCGCCGCGGCCTCGGCGGACAGCCGCATCACCAGGTCGATGACCCCGACACCGTCCGGGCCCCGGTCGGTGAAGTCGCCGAGGAACCAGAGCCGGGCGTTGCCCGCGGCCCAGTGGCCGTGCGCGTCGATGAGCCCCTGCTCGGCCAGTGCCCCGTACAGCTGGTCGAGATAGCCGTGCACATCGCCGACGACATAGAGCGGTCCCGGGCCGGGGGGCAGGGGCTGGGTCTGCGGGACGGTCAGCGGGGTGAGCTCGACAGTCGGCAGGTCGGCGGATGCGGGGTGGCCGATGACCGGAAGGTCATGGGCGGTCGGGGTGTAGCCGCCGAGGTGTGCGGCGTGCTCGGCGGGCAGCTCGGCCGACGGGAGATCCATGCGGGGGAATTCCTGGTGCGCGGCGTGCTGGGCGTAGTCGGGCGCGTAGTCGGGCACCAGCGATGGCGCGGCGTACCCGGGGTAGGGCGTTGCCGCCTCCGTGGTCCGTACCGCAGGTTCCTGTTCGGCCCCCTGAGCCATCGACCCCTCCACCGTCGCGCCGCAGTGCACCTTGTGGACCCTGCCTGGTCGCCGGCGGCCCGTGGTGTCGTGCGCCCATCATAGGAATGACCGTCGCGGCTTGGGACGCACCAGGGGCCGTCAATCGGGGAGGGAGACAGGGTTTGTCGGTCATTTCTCCCCAATTGCGTCATTCGCGCCGGTCAACGAGGTGGCGGGCCTCGCCGTCACGGCCGTCGGGCCGTTCTGTTCGCTCGCCGTACCCGAGGCCGCTCATGTTGACGGCCGGTCCGGATGCGGCGTCAGGTGGTGGCGGGGCCGCGCGGGGCGCTGATCGTGGTGCGCGGGGGGCGGCGCTCGGAGGAGGTCCGCACGATGAGCTCGGTGGGTATGACCTGTTCCACCGGCCGTCCGGTGTCCAGTCCTTCGATGGCGTCGATCAGCAGCTGGACGACGGCGGTGCCGATGCGGCGGGGCTTGAGGGAGAGGGTGGTGATGGGCGGCTCGGTGGTGGCGTAGACGGTGGACTCGCTGCAGCAGACCAGCAGCAGGTCGTCCGGTACGCGCAGCCCATAGCGGCGGGCGGCGGCGAGCAGGTCGGTGCCATTGGGGTCGAAGAGGCCGTAGACGGCGTCGGGGCGGTCGGGGCGGGCGAGCAGCCGGTCGGCGGCGACGGCGCCGGCACAGGGGTCGTGGGCGGGGTACTCCTCGCAGACCGGGTCCTGGCCGATCCGTTCGCACCAGTGCAGATAGGCGTGCGTGGAGAGCCGGGTGTAGGTGTCGGTGGTGGTGCCGGTGAGCAGGCCGATCCGGCGGGCGCCGGCGGCGGCCAGGTGGTCGAGGATGCCCAGGACGGCGGCCTCATGGTCGTTGTCCACCCAGGCGGTGACGGGGAGGGTGCCGGCCGGGCGGCCGTCCGACACCACCGGGATGCCCTGGCGGACCAGGTCGGAGACGACCGGGTCGTGGTCGGAGGGGTCGATGACGACGGTGCCGTCGAGGGCGACGTTGGACCACACATCGTGGCGGGAGGTGGCCGGGAGGATGACAAGGGCGTAGCCGCGGGCGAGGGCGGCGGAGGTGGCGGCCCTGGCCATCTCGGCGAAGTAGGCGAATTCGGTGAAGGTGAAAGGTTCATCCCCGTAGGTGGTCACGGTCAGGCCGATGAGGCCCGACTTGCCCGTACGGAGGGTGCGGGCGGCGGCCGACGGGCGGTAGCCCAGTCGCTCCGCTACCTCGCGGACATGGCGGCGGGTCGCGTCCGGAAGCCGGCCCTTGCCGTTGAGCGCGTCGGAGACGGTCGTGATCGAGACTCCGGCGGCGGCGGCCACATCCCGGATGCCCGCCCGTCCCTGCCGGCTGCCCCTGCGGGCTGATTCCGCCCGGCTCACCTGGTGCTTCCCTGCTGCTGTCATGGCGAGCCGATAGTAGGGCTCGGGTGGTTCGTTGGCAGGGCTCCATATTTCACTGTTGACAGGCACGTTTCTGCATGTCGAATTCCAATCAATGACCATGGAACTACAGGCAGTTGATGGGGGTGAAGGTGAACGGCTGACTCCTGGCATATCTACGCCCGTTGAGTGGTCCAGGTCTCGAAGCGGTCTCAACTCACCTTCATGAGGGATGCGCGCCAGGGCGCCCGCCACGGCGCGCGCCAGAGGAAGAAGCGCGTCTTGGGCCCTGGACGCCGTCCGGGGCAATCCTCATAAGGTGTGCAGTATTCGAGTGAGGAGGCCCGTGGTGACCGAGAAGACCCCCAAGCTGCGCCCTGAGCTGGACGGCGTGCCGACCTATAAGCCCGGCAGGCCGGCTGCCACCGGTGGCCCGGTCGCGTACAAGCTGTCCTCGAACGAGAACCCCTATCCGCCGCTGCCCGGAGTGCTGGAGAGCGCGGTCGCGGCGGCGGGCTCCCTCAACCGCTATCCGGACATGGCCTGTACGGGGCTGATGGCGGAGCTGGCGGACCGCTTCGAGGTGCCGCTCGCGCACCTGGCCACCGGCACCGGCTCGGTCGGTGTCGCCCAGCAGCTGGTGCAGTCCACCGCGGGGCCAGGGGACGAGGTCCTCTACGCCTGGCGTTCCTTCGAGGCATACCCGATCATCACCCAGGTGTCTGGCGCCACTCCGGTGCAGGTCCCGCTGACCTCGGATGAGGTGCACGATCTGGACGCCATGCTGGCCGCGATCACCGAGCGGACCCGGCTGATTTTCGTCTGCAACCCCAACAATCCGACGGGCACGGTGGTGCGCCGGGCCGAGCTGGAATCCTTTCTGGACCGGGTGCCGTCCGATGTGCTGGTGGTGCTGGACGAGGCATACCGCGAGTTCATCCGGGACGAGCAGGTTCCGGATGGCATTGATCTCTACCGGGACCGGCCCAATGTCTGTGTGCTGAGGACCTTCTCCAAGGCGTATGGGCTGGCCGGGCTGAGGGTCGGTTTCGCGATCGCACACGATCCGGTCGCGGCAGCGCTGCGCAAGACCGCCGTCCCCTTCGGGGTGAGCCAGGTGGCGCAGGACGCGGCGGTCGCCTCGCTGCGCAGCGAGGAGGCGCTGCGCGAGCGGGTCGACGCGCTGGTGGCGGAGCGGGCCCGGGTGGTCGCGGAGCTGGCCGGTCAGGGCTGGACGGTGCCGGAGGCGCAGGCCAACTTCGTCTGGCTGCGGCTGGGGGAGCGCACCTCGGACTTCGCCGCCGCGTGTGAGCGGGCGGGTGTGGTGGTGCGGCCGTTCCCGGGTGAGGGGGTGCGGGTGACGATCGGTGAGACCAAGGCGAATGACCTCTTCCTGCGGGCGGCGGAGGAGTTCCGCGCAGAGCTCTGACCGCTGCGCGGTCCAGGCCGTAGGGGATGCGGACGCCCCGGAGCGGGCCCCGGAGCGGGGTCTGTTCCGGGGCGTCGCCGTGTGCGGCCGGCGCCAGGGGGTACCCCCGCTGCTTGGCCGAAAAAGCATGTGCCATATGCTTGTGAATGTGAACGCGTTCACAAGCGCGTGCTTTATGTCCTGCTTTCGCTGGGACGTATGGGGCGTAACGTCGGCGATTGATCGCCGGTGACGCAAGATGCAAGGAGGGACCGAGTGAACCTGGCTCTGGCGCCGGAGACACTGGCGCGCTGGCAGTTCGGCATCACCACCGTCTACCACTTTCTCTTCGTCCCCCTCACGATCAGCCTCGCGGCGATCACCGCGGGCCTGGAGACCGCCTGGGTCCGCACCTCCAAGGAGAAGTACTTCCACGCCACCAAGTTCTGGGGAAAGCTCTTCCTCATCAACATCGCGATGGGCGTGGTCACCGGCATCGTGCAGGAGTTCCAGTTCGGCATGAACTGGTCGGACTACTCGCGCTTTGTCGGCGATGTCTTCGGGGCCCCGCTCGCCATGGAGGCGTTGCTGGCCTTCTTCTTCGAATCCACCTTCATCGGCCTATGGATCTTCGGTTGGGACAAACTGCCCAAGAAGATCCACTGTGCGTGCATCTGGATCGTCGCCGTCGGCACCCTGCTCTCCTCGTACTTCATCCTGGCCGCCAACTCCTGGATGCAGCACCCGACCGGCTACCGCGTGGACAAGGCGACGGGCAAGGCCCAGCTCACCGACATCTGGGCGGTGCTGACCCAGAACACCACCCTGGTCGTGGTGTTCCACACCATCACGGCCGCCTTCCTCACCGGCGCCGCCTTTGTGGTCGGCATCGCCTCGTTCCACCTGTGGCGCGCCAAGCGCAAGCAGATCAGGGGCGAGGAACTCGGCGAGAAGCAGCGCCACCAGATCGGCGCGATGCGGGCCTCGCTGCGCATCGGCCTGGTGGTCGCCGTGATCGCCGGACTGGGTACCGCGCTCAGCGGGGACACCCTGGGCAAGGTGATGTTCGAGCAGCAGCCGATGAAGATGGCCGCCGCCGAGGCGCTGTGGGAGACCCAGTCACCGGCACCCTTCTCGGTCTTCGCGGTCGGTGATGTGACCAAGGGGCACAACAGCGTGGAGATCGAGATCCCCGGAATACTCTCCTTCCTCGCGCACAACAACTTCTCCGACCCCGTCCCCGGCATCAATGATGTCGCCGCACAGGAGGCGGCGAGGTACGGAGGCAAGGCCGAGGACTACATCCCCAGCATCTTCATGACCTTCTGGGGCTTCCGCCTCATGATCGGCTTCGGGATGACCTCCTTTGTGGCCGGACTCATCGGGCTGTGGACCACCCGTAAAAAGCTGTGGCTGGCACCCGAGTTCCGCACCGGCGAGCATGAGGTCCCCCGGCTGATGCTGACCCGGACCCGCGAGATGAACCCCTTCTTCACCAAGTGGTCCTGGCGCATCGGCATCCTCACCATGGGCTTTCCACTGATCGGCAACTCCTTCGGCTGGATCTTCACCGAAATGGGCCGCCAGCCCTGGGCCGTCTACGGCCTGCTGAAGACCGGCAACGCGGTCTCTCCCGGAGTGAGCCAGGGCGAAGTCCTCACCTCCATGGTCGTGTTCACCCTGCTGTATGCGGTGCTCGCCGTCATCGAGGTCAGGCTGCTGGTCAAGTACGCCAAGGCCGGACCGGACACGGACGAGAAGCCCCCGGCCAAGGACCCCCGGCTGCGGCTCCCCTCGGGCGGGCCGGGAGCCGGGGCCGCCGAAGAGGCCGATGCCGACAAGCCGATGACCTTCGCGTACTGACGCGGCCGCGCACCCGGCGGAACGGAGACACTCCCCATGCACCTCCACGACTTCTGGTACCTGCTGATCGCCGTCCTGTGGATTGGCTACTTCTTCCTCGAGGGCTTTGACTTCGGCATCGGCGTGCTGACCAAGGTGCTCGCCAAGGACCGCACCGAACGCCGGGTGCTGATCAACACGATCGGCCCGGTCTGGGACGCCAACGAGGTCTGGCTGATCACGGCCGGCGGCGCGACCTTCGCCGCCTTCCCCGACTGGTACGCCACCCTCTTCAGCGGCTTCTACCTGCCGCTGCTCGTCATCCTGGTCTGTCTGATCGTGCGCGGGGTCGCCTTCGAGTACCGCCACAAGCGCAGCGAGGAGCGCTGGCAGCGCAACTGGGAACACGCCATCTTCTGGTGCTCGTTGCTGCCCGCCTTCCTGTGGGGCGTGGCCTTCGCCAACCTGGTGCGCGGGGTGCCGATCGGGCCGGACAAGAACTTCACCGGCGGTGTGCTCGACCTGCTGAGCCCCTACGCCCTGCTGGGCGGCCTCCTCACGCTCGTCCTCTTCACCTTCCACGGCGCGGTCTTCGCCGCCCTCAAGACGGACGGCGAGATCCGGCACCGGGCCAGGGCGCAGGCGGGCTGGCTCGGCCTGGCCGCGGCCGTCCTCGCCGCGGCCTTCCTCGCCTGGACGCAGGCCGACTTCGGCACCGGACGAAGCCTGCCCGCGCTGGTGGTCTCGCTGGTGGCGCTCGCCGCCGCGCTGGTCATGAACCGGCTCGGCCGGGAGGGCTGGGCGTTCGCGCTGTCCGGGGTGGTGATCGTGGCCGCCTTTGCGATGCTGTTCCTCGCCCTCTTCCCGGACGTCATGCCCTCCTCCACCGACCCCCGGTGGAGCCTCACCGTGACCAACGCGGCCTCCAGTCCCTACACGTTGAAGATCATGACCTGGGTCGCGGGCCTGATGACCCCCGTGATCCTCGGCTACCAGGCGTGGACCTACTGGGTGTTCCGCAAGCGGATCGGCACCCAGCACATCCCCGCCGCCCACTGAGCACCAGGGAACCCCGATGAAGCCCATCGACCCCCGACTGCTGAAGCACGCGTCCGCGACCCGCGTCTTCCTCATCGCCTCCGTGGTGCTCGGACTGGCGGGGGCCGGGCTGGTCATCGCCCAGGCGATGCTGATCGCCGAGACGGTGACCGGAGCCTTCCGGCACGGGCGCACGGCGGCCGGCCTGGCCGGGCCGCTCACCCTGCTGGCCGCCGTATCGGTGGGCCGGGCGGCCGTGTCCTGGCTCACCGAACTGGCCGCCCACCGTGCGAGCGCCGCGGTCAAGTCCCAGCTGCGGACCCAACTGCTGGGTCATGCCACCCGGTTGGGCCCCGGTGCGCAGGGCACCGGTGAGCTCACCACCCTCGCCACCCGTGGCGTGGACGCGCTGGACGACTACTTCGCCCGCTATCTGCCCCAGCTCGGCCTCGCGGTCGTGGTACCGGTGGCCGTGCTCGCCCGTATCGTCACCGCCGACTGGCTCTCGGCGCTCGTCATCGTCCTCACCCTGCCCCTCATCCCGCTCTTCATGGCCCTCATCGGCTGGGCCACCCAGGCCCGGATGGACAGGCAGTGGCGACTGCTGTCCAGGCTCTCCGGGCACTTTCTCGACGTCGTCGCCGGGCTGCCCACGCTCAAGGTCTTCGGCCGGGCCAAGGCCCAGGCCGAGTCGATCCGCGCCATCACCTCCGACTACCGGCGCGCCACCCTGCGCACCCTGCGCATCGCCTTCCTCTCCTCCTTCGCCCTGGAACTGCTGTCCACCATCTCGGTGGCCCTGGTCGCCGTCGGTATCGGCATGCGGCTGGTGCACGGCGAACTGGACCTCTACACCGGGCTGCTGGTGCTGGTGCTGGCCCCCGAGGCATATCTGCCGCTGCGTCAGGTGGGCGCGCAGTACCACGCGGCGGTGGAGGGCCTCGCGGCCGCGGACCAGATCTTCGCCGTGCTGGAGACCGAGCCCGCCCCCCGGGGCGAGGGCCCCGCGCCGGACGCGCGCCACGCGGCCCTGACCGTCGACCGCCTGGTGGTGCGGCACCCCGGACGGGACCAACCCGCCCTGGCCGAGACCTCGTTCGAGGTGTGGCCCGGGGAGACGGTCGCCCTGACGGGCGCCAGCGGCACCGGCAAGACCACCCTGCTGAACGTGCTGCTGGGCTTCGCCCGGCCCGCGAGCGGGCGGGTGCTGGTGGGTGGTGCGGACCTGTCATCGCTCTCCCCCGAAAGCTGGCGGAACCAGGTGGCCTGGGTCCCGCAACGACCCCATCTCTTCGCCGGGACGGTCGCCGAGAACGTACGACTGGCCCGGCCGGACGCCACGGACGCGCAGCTGCATGAAGCACTGCGGGCGGCCGGTGCGCTCGAGTTCGTCTCCATGCTGCAGCACGGCACTGACACTCGCCTGGGCGAGGACGGCGCCGGACTCTCCGCCGGTCAGCGCCAACGCCTCGCGCTGGCCCGGGCGTTCCTCGCGGACCGGCCCGTACTGCTGCTCGACGAGCCGACGGCGAACCTGGACGGGGAGACGGAAGCGGCGGTGGTGGAGGCCGTACGGCGGCTGGCGGTGGGCCGCACGGTGCTGCTGGTGGTCCATCGTCCCGCGCTGCTGGCGGTCGCGGACCGGGTGGTGCGGCTGGGCGGGGCGGCGGGGGAGGTACGCCCCGGTCCCGCCACCGGCCTTCGGCTGGCGGCCGCGCCGCCAGCCCCCCGCACCGCGCCGTCCCGGCCGCCGGACGGCTCGCCGCACCATCCTGCACACCCCCTCGCGCGCGTACGCGCTCAAGGCAGGCCCTGGCGCGGGCGGTTCGCGCTCTCGCTGCTGCTGGCCGGCCTCGCGCTCGGCAGCGCCGTCGGCCTGCTGGCCGTCTCCGGCTGGCTGATCTCGCGCGCCTCGCAACAACCCCCGGTGCTCTACCTGATGGTGGCCGTCACCGCGACCCGCGCCCTCGGCATCGGCCGCTCCGTCTTCCGCTACGCCGAGCGGCTGGTCTCGCACGACGCCGTGCTGCGCACCCTGGCCGGGCTGCGGGTCTCCGTCTACCGGCGGCTCGAGCGGCTGGCCCCGGCCGGGCTGCGCGAGACCCGGCGCGGTGATCTTCTCTCCCGGCTGGTCGCCGATGTGGACGCGCTGCAGGACTACTTCCTGCGCTGGTGGCTGCCGCTCGGCTCGGCCATCGTGGTCGGCGCCGCCTCGGTCGCCTTCACCGGGTGGCTGCTGCCGGAGGCGGGCGCGGTACTGGCCGCCGGGCTGCTGCTCGCCGGGGCCGCCGTGCCCGCGCTCTCGGGGGCCGTCGCCCGGCGCGCCGAGCGACGGCTGGCACCCGCCCGCGGCGAGCTGTCCGCCCAGGTGGTGGACCTGCTGGCCGGTACGGCCGAACTGACCGTCGCGGGCGCCCTGCCCGCCCGGCTCGAGCGGCTGCGCCGCGCCGATGCCGCGCTCACCCGGATCGCCCGCCGCACCTCGGCCGCCACCGCGCTGGGCGCCGGCCTGTCCGCTCTGGCCTGCGGGCTGACCGTGACCGCGGCGGCCTGGGCGGGCGTCCTGGCCGTGCAGGACGGCCGGCTCGGCGGGGTATGGCTGGCCGTGGTCGTCCTTACCCCGCTGGCCGCGTTCGAGGCGGTGACCGGGCTGCCGCTCGCGGTGCAGCACCGTCAGCGGGTCCGCCGTTCCGCGGAGCGGGTGTTCGAGGTGCTGGACGCCCCCGAGCCGGTGCGGGACGGGACCGCGCCCGCGCCCCCGTCGCCGTTCCCGCTGCGGGTGGCGGAGCTGACCGCACGCCATCCGGGCCGGTCCGTGCCCGCCCTGGACGGCTTTGCGATGGAGCTCGTCGAGGGGCGCCGGATCGCCGTCGTGGGGCAGTCGGGGGCGGGCAAGACCACGCTGGCGCAGGTGCTGCTGCGCTTCCTGGACGCCGAATCCGGCAGCTACACCCTCGGCGGCCGGGAGGCGGCCGGGATGGACGGCGATGCCGTGCGGCGGCTCGTCGGCCTGTGCGCACAGGACGCGCACCTCTTCGACAGCTCGGTACGGGAGAACCTGCGGCTCGCCCGCCCCGACGCGAGCGACGCCCAGCTGTGCGCGGCGCTGCGCGCGGCACGGCTGCTGACCTGGGTGGAGAGCCTGCCCCAGGGGCTGGATACGCTGGTCGGCGAGCATGGCGCACGGCTGTCCGGCGGCCAGCGGCAGCGGCTCGCGCTCGCCCGGGCGCTGCTCGCGGACTTCCCGGTCCTGGTGCTGGACGAGCCCGCCGAGCACCTTGACCTGGCGACCGCCGATGCGCTCACCGCGGATCTGCTGGCGGCCACCCGGGGCCGTACGACCGTACTGATCACCCACCGGCTGGCCGGGCTGGAGGCGGTCGACGAGGTGATCGTGCTGGCCGAGGGGCGGGTGGTGCAGCGGGGCGGCCCCGCGGAACTGGCCGGAACGGACGGGCCGTTCCGGCGGATGCTCGAGCGGGAACGGGATGCGGAGCCCGTTGACGGCCATCCGCCGCTTTCCATGGCAAAAGGTACTTATTAGGCTCTGGGTATGGCAGCCATGGCAGAACCCTCCGGCCCCCAGGACCCCACGGCACCCCGGGATCCCTCGGAGCAGCAGGAGTCACAGGATCCGCTGGCGATCGCCACCGAGGCCACCCGCAGCCTGCAGGGCATGTCCACGGAGCTGACCGCGCGCGTTCCCCAGCTGCTGGAGGCCATGCGCTCGGTCGGCACCGGCCCCGAGCTGCACACCACGCTCGACCGGATCGCCAGGACCGCCGCCGAGCTGGCCGACGCGCGCTATGCCGCCATCGGCGTCATCGACTCCACCGGCGAGGGGCTGGCCGACTTCATCACCCATGGTGTCACCGCGGAGGAGCACCGGCGCATCGGGGCCCTGCCGGACGGTCATCAAGGGCTGCTGGGGGCGCTGATCCACCAGCCCGCGCCGGTGTTGCTCGCGGATCTGACGGCCGATCCGCGGTCCTGCGGCTTTCCGCCGGGGCATCCGCCGATGCGCAGCTTCCTGGGGGTGCCCATCCGGGTCGGGGGCGAGATCTTCGGCAACCTCTATCTCACCGAGAAGCGCGGCGGCGGCGAGTTCAGCATTGCGGACCTGCACATGGTGAAGATCATCGCCACCGAGGCGGGCATCGCGATCGGCAATGCGCGGGTGTACGAGGAGGGCCGTCAGCGGATGCGCTGGATCGACGGTTCGGTGGCCGTCACCACCGCCCTGCTGGCCGGCAGCGACGCGGAGGATGCGCTCGCGGTCGTCGCCGAACAGGCGCGCAGGCTCGCGGACTCCGACGCGGGCATTGTGCTGCTGCCGGACGACGAGGGCGGGCTGGAGGCGGTGGCCGTCTCCGCCGACGACCCCGCCGGGCTGCTGGGCGCGGTGATACCGCACCACAGCCCGGTCGTCTCCCAACTCATGTCCGGCCAGCCGGTGTTCACCGATGACTCGGCCACCGATCCCCGGATGCTGGAGGTCGCGCCCCGCTTCGGCCCCAGCATGCTGCTGCCGCTCAAGAGCGGTGACCGGGTGCTCGGCTCCCTGGCGACGCCGCGGCGCCGTGGCGGCCGCAGGTTCAGCTCCGCCGAGCGGACCCTGGCCGAGCGGTTCGCCGCACAGGCCGCGCTGGCGCTGGTCCTGGCCGAGGCGCAGCGCGACCGCGAGCGGCTCGCCGTCTTCGAGGACCGCGACCGGATCGCCCGGGACCTGCACGACCTGGTCATCCAACGGCTCTTCGCCACCGGGCTGTTGCTGGAGAGCGCCCAGCGCAAGACCGTGGTGCCCGATGTGGGGCGGACGGTGAGTCAGGCCGTGGACGAGCTGGACCGGACGATCCAGGAGATCCGGACGGCGATCTTCGCTCTGCAGCAGGAGCCCGCCGAGGCGCCCGCGGGGCTGCGCACCCGGGTGCTGCGGGAGATCGGCACGGCCGCCGTGCCGCTGGGTTTCCGGCCGTGTGCGAGCTTTGTCGGGCCGGTGGACGCGAGGGTCGGCGAGCGTACCGGCAAGAACCTCATCGCGGCGCTCCGCGAGGCGCTCTCCAATGCCTTCCGGCACGCCCGGGCGACCCGGATCGAGGTCCTCGTCGATGCGACGGCCCGGCTGGCGGACGGGCGGGACGCGGTACGGCTCACGGTCGCCGACGACGGGGTCGGCATCCCGGCGGGCGGACGGCGCAGCGGGCTGCGGAACCTCGCCAAACGGGCCGAGTCGCTGGGCGGCTCCAGCTCGTACGGGCCGGGGCTCGGCGAGGACGGGCGCGGCACCCGGGTGGTGTGGGAAGCGCCCCTGTAGGCGCCCCTGTAAGCGCCCCTGTGGGCGTAGCACAGGTATCGCTTGGCGGCATCTTGTGCTCCGAACGGTCCTGTACAGGAGCAGGGTGCCGGAACGCAGGAAACGATCACGGTTATGCGGTCTTCGTATCGTCGGTCTGGTCGTTTTTCCCGGTATGGCGTGGCTCTGTGCGCGCTGGGTGTGCTGGTGGCTCCGCTGCTGGTGTCCGGGCCGTCCGCGGCCGTCCGGGCTCCGGCCCGGGTCGCGCGGATCGGTTCCGAGGTGTACCGGCTGGCCCAGGAGGCGGGGCGGGCCAGGGAGCGGTACGAGCGGGGGCTGCTGGCGGTGCAGGAGCGCCGGGAGCGGGCCGGACGGCTCACCTGGCAGCTGCGCGGGCAGCGGTTCGTCTCGGCGGTGCTGCGCGAGGACGCCGGGGCCGCGGCTCGTGCGCAGTACCGCACCGGTGGGTTCACCGCCGTGGACAGCGAGCGGTTCGCCGATGACCCCTTGGCGCTGCTGGCCGTGCAGGAACATGACGTCGAGCGCCGGGACCAGCTGGCCCGCCGGCTGGCCGAGGCCGACGACCGGGCCGGGGCGCTGGCGGTCGAGGAGCGGTCGGCGGTGGCCGCCTGGCATGCGCTGGAGGAGGACGTGTCCCGGATGCGCGAGGCGAGGGGCGCCCTGGAGAACCGGCTGGCGGCCGCCCGCGGGGAGCTGAACAGCCTGGCCGAGGCGGCCATCGGCCGCGGCCGCTGCGAGCCGGTCGACCGGGAGGCCATCGACGCGGGCGACGCGGCGCACCCGGGGGGCGAGACGCGCCACAGCTGGACCCGCCCGGTGCTGGAGTACCAGCTCTCGGCCGGTTTCGGCGGCTCCGGCGCGAACTGGTCCGGCACGCACACCGGTCAGGACTTCGCGATCCCCATCGGCACCCCGGTGCGCTCGGTCGGGGCCGGGACGGTGGTCTCGGCGGGGTGCGGGGGAGCCTTCGGCGTCAGCCTGGTGATCCGGCACCCGGACGGCTGGTACTCGCAGTACGCGCATCTGTCGGCGCCCTTTGTGGCGCCGGGGCACCGGGTGCGCCCGGGCGAATGGATCGGACTGTCCGGGACCACCGGGAATTCCACCGGCCCGCATCTGCACTTCGAGATCCGCACCAGTGAGGAGTTCGGCTCCGCCGTCGAGCCGGTGGAGTGGCTGCGCGCCCGTGGCGTGTGCCTGACGGCTTCGCGCTGCTGATCCCTAGCGGGCGCCCAGTATCCGCTCGATGACCTCGGCGACGCCGTCGTCGTTGTTGCCCGCCGTCCGGTGGGTGGTGGCGGCCAGGACCTCGGGGTGCGCGTTGGCCATGGCGTAGGAGGTGCCCGCCCAGTCCAGCATCTCCAGGTCGTTGGGCATGTCGCCGAATGCCACCACCTCTTCGGGGGCTATGCCGCGCCGGGCGCAGCACCGGGCGAGGGTGCTGGCCTTGCTGACGCCGAGGCCGCTGACCTCCAGCAGGGCGGTCGGGCTGGACCGGGTGAAGCAGCCGTGGTCGCCGGCCACCGCGCGGGCGATGGCGAGGAAGTCGTCGGGGGGCAGGTCGGGGTGGTGGGCGAGCAGCTTGAGGATGGGGGCGGCGAGGTCGGTTCCGTCGCCCAGCGCCTCCTCGGCCGAGGCGATGAAGGCGAGCGGCTCGAGCTGGAAGGGCGGGTACCGCGGCTCGTACTGGACGCCGGTGGTGCGGTCGATGGCGAAGGAGGTGCCGGGGACGGCGGCGCGCAGCGTATGGACGATGGCCAGGGCGTCGGCGTACGCCAGCGGCCGTACCTCGACGAACCGGCCGCCGTCGTGCAGGTCGACGACGGCGGCCCCGTTGGCGCAGATCGCCAGCCCATGGCCGTGCACATGGGCGCTGACCACGTCCATCCAGCGCACCGGCCGCCCGGTGACGAAGAAGACCTCGATGCCCGCCGCCTCGGCGGCGGCCAGGGCGGCGACGGTGCGGTCGGAGACCGTCTGGTCGTCGCGCAGCAGGGTGCCGTCGAGGTCGGTGGCGATCAGCCGGGGTACCGCGGCTCTCTGGCGGGCCGCCGGGGGCTGGGGCTGCTCGGTGGTTGAGGTCACGGTTCCATTCTCGGCCACGGGGTGGGTCTGGGCGCGTGCGTGTGCGGTGGCTCATACCGCTGTCCGGAAGGCGGCCATCGGACACCCCCTAGCGGAGCTGTGCCAGGCCCTCCGTGGCGATCCGGTCGAAGACCTTGCGGTCGGCCGCGAAGTCCGAGCCGGGTATGGGGGTGTGGATGACGATCTCGTCGATTCCCAGCTCGAGGTGGCTGCCCGCGAAGTCGACAAAGGCGTCGAACGAGTCCAGCGGGCGGTCCGGGGTGAAGCCGGTGACCAGGATCTTGTCCAACTCCCGTGCGTCCCGGCCGATTTCCTCGCAGACCGCGCCGAGCTTGGCGAGCTGCCCGCGGATCGCTTCGCGGGACTGCTCCGGCGTCCCCGTTTCGCTGACCTTCGGGTCGCCGGTGGTCACCCAGGCCTGTCCGTGCCGGGCGGCCAGCCGCAGCCCGCGCGGTCCGGTGGCGGCGATCGCGAAGGGGATGCGGGGGCGCTGGGCGCAGCCGGGTATGTTGCGGGCCTCTTCGGCGGAGTAGAAGCCGCCCCGGTGGGACACGGCGGGCTCGGTCAGCAGCCGGTCGAGCAGCGGTACGAACTCCGCGAACCGGTCGGCGCGCTCGCGCGGTGTCCAGGGCTCCTGGCCGAGCGCGGTCGCGTCGAAGCCATTGGTGCCGGCCCCGATGCCCAGGGTGATCCGGCCGCCGGAGATGTCGTCCAGCGAGATCAGGTCCTTGGCCAGGGTGACCGGGTGCCGGAAGTTCGGGGAGGTGACGAGTGTTCCCAGCCGGATGCGCCGGGTGGCGGTGGCCGCGGCGGTCAGGGTCGGGACGGCGCCGAACCAGGGGCCGTCGCGGAAGGTCCGCCAGGAGAGGTGATCGTAGGTGTATGCGGCGTGGAAGCCGAGCTCCTCGGCGCGCCGCCATTCATCGCCGCCGCCCTGGTGCCAGCGGTGGATGGGAAGGATCACGGTGCTGAGGCGCGGGGAATTCGTCATGGGTTCGAGCCTACGTGCGAGGGCTCGGGACCAGCTGCCGGGTCCTGGACGGGACCGGGTGCCGGGCCCTGGGCGTAACCGCTTGCGGAACCGTTCTTTACCCCGCCCTTTACCGCGCGCAGGGCGGGTGGCGAGGGAGAATCGGGGCAGAGGCATCTACGGGGGTAGGGTGCCCGGACCCTGGAGGTGTCCCATGCACGACACCCGATTCACCCCGGACCGGGGGTTGACCACCCGCATGGTGACCACCATGTTCTTCATCGGACTGCTCTATGTGGTCTTCGTGGGCGTGCTGGTGGTGCTGTTGCGGGGGGCCTGGCCGATCGTCCTGCTGCTCGCGGGCGGCATGTTCATCGCCCAGTTCTGGTTCAGCGACCGCATCGCGGCCTTCGGCATGGGTGCCCGTGAGGTCACCCCGCAGGAGGCGCCGGAGCTGCACGGGGCGGTGGACCGGCTGTGTGCGCTCGCGGACATGCCCAAGCCGCGGGTGGCGGTCGCCGACACCGATGTGCCGAATGCCTTCGCCACCGGGCGCAACCAGCGCAATTCCCTGGTGTGCGCGACGACCGGGCTGTTGCGCAGGCTGGAGCCGGAGGAGCTGGAAGGCGTGCTGGCGCATGAGCTCTCGCATGTGGCGCACCGGGACGTGGCCGTGATGACCATCGCCTCGTTCCTGGGCGTGCTGGCGGGGATCATCACCCGCGTCGGGCTGTGGGGCGGCTTCCGCAGGGTCGGCGGGCGGGACAGCAACACGGCGATCTTGATGGTGCTGATTCCGCTGGTCAGCGCCGTGGTCTATGCCATCAGCTTTCTGCTGACCCGGATGCTGTCGCGGTATCGCGAGCTGTCCGCCGACCGGGCGGCCGCCCTGCTGACCGGGCGGCCTTCGGCGCTGGCGTCCGCGCTCACCAAGGTCACCGGTCAGATGGCGCGCATCCCCACCCGTGATCTGCGGCAGGCCGAGCCGTTCAACGCCTTCTACTTCGCGCCCGCGTTCTCCAAGGACAGCATGGGCAGGCTGCTCTCCTCGCATCCGACGCTGGAGCAGCGCCTGGACCAGCTCGGCCGGATCTCCGTCCAGCTGGGCCGGCCCTGACACCGGGTGTAAGGAGTCTTCGGCCGTGGGTTTCCTGGACATCATCCTGGGGCGGACCAAGCCCGTCCGCCCGGACCTCGATCAGCTCTTCGCCCTGCCGTCCGCCGCCATCACCCTGCAGGCGGGGGCCGGGTTCGGCCCGACCGGGATGGGGTCGGTGTGCTTCGCCAGTGTGGAGGGCGGCGCCTTCGACACCCTGCAGCAGGACGTCAGGGCGCTGCTGGACGCGGATTCGCGGCAGGGCGCCGAGCACGGCGGGGTGCCGGTGGAGTTCAGCCGGGACCCCTATGGCTACACCTGGCTGCTCGCCCGGCGCCCGCCGGAGGACACGGCGGCCCTGGTCAACGATCTGCATGCGGTCAACACCCTGCTCCAGGACGGTGGGTTCGGGCCCCAGCTGCTCTGCTCGCTGATGGGCTTCCGGGATGCCGGACGGCGCTCGCTGGCGCTGGTGTATCTCTACAAGCGCGGCACGTTCTATCCGCTTTGTATGCTGCCTGGCCAGCAGAAACGTGACAATGCGCCAGAGCTACAGGTGGCTGCACTGCTCAAGGACGACCTGAGGATCGAGCCGGATCTGAGCCGCTGGTTCCCGGTCTGGGGGGCGCCCGGGCTGTAGCCGCAGGGAGCCGGGCGACGCTCTACCGCGCCCTTGCCGGTACGGAGTGATGCAGATGCCTAAGCGTGCCTGAGTGGACGGGTGCCGAACCTCGGAGGCGGCCTTGGCGGCCGCCCCCGCTCGGAGCAGGGTGACCACCGTCAGAAGGTCATGTACAGGGCGCAGTCGTGCTTGCGGATCGCGAGGCCAGGCAGTGCTGTGGTGGCAGAGGACGCCTGTACTGCGGTGATCGTCGGTACCGCCGAGCGCTCCTTGTCCCACACCGTGATCTGGGCCGACAGCCGGTCGGCGAATTCGGCCCCGCTCGGTCCGTGGCTGACGGCGCCCAGTTCCCACCGGGGGCCGTCGAGCCGCCGCTGGGTGAAGTACGCGAGGGAGTCGCCCTCTGCCAGGGCCGGGCTCCGGGAGGGGACGGCGGGCGTGCACAGGCCGGTCTCGACGGTGGCCTTGGAAGCGGCGATGCGGCAGGTGCCGGGTTCGGCGGCGGCCAGGCGCAGCCATACCCCGTCGAAGGACTCGCCGACGCCGACCGTGACCCCGGACCACGTGGTCGTCGCGGGCTGGTCGAGGATGCCGATGAGGTTGTCGGCGTGGATGTTCTGGTCGATGTCCGAGTACACGATCACTTCGGGGTGGATGTGGATGGTGCGCTCTCCCTCGTGGCCGATCATGGGCACGAAGCCGCATAGCTCCACCGACTCGGAGACAAGTCGCTCACCGTCCCGTGCGAACGCGATGCTGCGGGTCTGCCCGCGCCAGCGCAGCGGGATCACCATGCGGCCGTCCGGGGCCAGTTGCTCCCACCACGCGGGCGGAAGGTCCCAAGCTCCGACGGTGGCGATGATGCGCTCATACGGGGCGTGCTCGGCGTCGCCGAGCGCTCCGTCCCGCGTCGCCACGTTCACGCGCTCGTAGCCGGTGGCGTCCAGCCCCGTCCGGGCGCCGGTGGTGACCTCGGGGTCGATGTCCACGGTGGTCACCTGTCCGTCGGGGCCGGTGATGTGGGAGATGAGGGCGGCGTTGTAGCCGGTACCGGCGCCGATTTCCAGGATGTTCATGCCCTTGTGGACGTCGAGCTGGTCGAGCATCGTGCCGACGAGCTGGGGGAGGGATGCGCAGCTGAGAGGGGTACCGGTGCTGTCCCGTTTGGTGATGACGGCTTGGTCGGCGTAGGCGGCCTCAAGGGTGGCGTCGGGGAGGAAGCGATGGCGCGGGACCGTCCGCATCGCAGCCTCGGTGCTCTGGGTGCGGGCGCTGCCGGCCTTGATGATGCGATCGACCATGTCGGCGCGCAGGGCCTCGGGCGTCGCGGTGGGGGTGTTCGTGTTCAACGGGCTCCTTGTCGTGGTGATGCATCAGGTGCGGGATCGTGGGTGATGTCATCCGCTGATCAGTAGGCATGCGTCCCATCGGGAGACAGGCGGCTCGTCTCGTGCGATGACGTGCTGGACGAGACCGGTGCCTGCCGTGCCCTCCAACAGTCCGTCCGGCATCCGGTTACGCCCTCGGGCGATGACGCGGTTCATGCGGTCGAGCAGGCCCGGGATGTGGGCGGTGAGGTCGTCGTTGCCGCCGTCGGTGGCCGCCCGCCAGGTTGTCTGGATGAGCCCGGCCAAACCGTGGCACAGCCCGGCGTCCACCAGGAGGGACAACTGCTCGGTGTCGGTGACGCACTCCAAAAGGGAGGCTTCGGCGGCTTCCCGGCGGCGCGGGTCGCCGAGGGCGAGCGCGGCAATCTGTTGGGCCCGCGTGATGCCCGGGACGCCGTAGCACCATGTCGGCCGCTGCGGCCCCTGCTGCCGGCTGGTGTGGGTCTGCCACTCGGGCAGGGTGATGATGCCCGGCCACCATGCTCCTGCTCCGTCGCCGCCGCGCCAAGCGTCGAACACGCCGCAGATGGTGACGATGGCGTCGGCCTGGCCGTGGACGGTGACGCCATGGCGCATGGCCGTCGCGAGGAGAGCGAGGGGGCCAGCGATGCCATGGGCCATGCCGAGGTTGCCGTGCCCGTCCGGCCAGTCCGCCGACGGCCTGCCCCGAGGCCCGTCGCTGGTCCACCACCCCGGGAGCGTCTGCCCCCGCATCCGCACCGGCTCGACCAAGCGGACGAGGTAAGCCAGAACCTCACGGAGCAGGGCGCCGCCGCCGAAGCGGTACAGGAGGTACGCCGCCAGGCCGGTCAGCCCATGGATGAGGTCGTACTCCCGGAGCCGAGGAAGAAGCCCCCGCGCAGCGCGATCGTGCGCCGCGTCGAGGCGGTGACGGACGAGGGCGGTTATGTGGTCGTCCAGGGCTGCCAGCGCGGACGCGTAGGCCGGGTGGTTGGCTGAATGGAGGGCGTAGGCGACGGCGGGTGCGCCTCGGTAGAGGCCGCAGGCGTCTGGGTGCGCCGTCACGGGTGTCCGGGTCATCGCCGCTGCCCACTGGTGCACGGTGTCCCACTGGCCGGTGCCCGCGTGCGCATGGGTGATGTGGAGCAGCACGATCCCGGGGACTCCGGTGGACAGTGACTGCCCCCAGCCCGGCGCGGGATCGTCTCGGGGCGGTGTCAACGCTCGCCCTTCTCGTCGTTCCGCTGGGCGATCCAGGCGTGAGCAGCCTTCCGGGCCAAGTACCGGCAGAGATGTTCGCGGTTCAGGTCGATGCCGAGGGCCCGGTTGTGGTGCATGTGCAGAAGCGACTCCAGGACCGAGTCGGGGTCAGCGCCGTCGGGCAGTTGATCGTGGTAGATGGCGAGGGCTGTGGCCCGGGCCCGCCACGCCTCGCCGACGTTGTCCGGCACGTCTCGCAGGTCGGTTCGGTGGGCCCAGCGGACGGCTTGATCGATGATCTTCCGGTCCGGCGCTGGAACAGGTGACTTCACCAACCGGGCGTCCAGCCACCGCATCGCTCGGTCCTCCCCCAGGAACCCGCGGGCTATGTCCACCATGCCGACCACCGCCAGCGCGAGGGGATCGATCAGGCTCTCCGGGAGGGATCGCAGGGTCGCACCGACGGCTGCCGAGTCGGCTACGAACACGGCCTCGGCACACCGCATGGCCGACGCCGTGGGGCCGTAGCGGCCCACCTCCGGGTGGTACGTGTCGAGCGTCAGTCGGCCGGTGACGCCCTCGGTGCGCAGGTGCTGGGCCCAAGCCCCGAGCGCGATCGCGTAGGTCCCGGAGGAGTGCGGATCGGGGGCGTTGATACGCAGCCGCAGGTGATCGGTCTCGTTGTGGCTGCGGTAGCGGACGAACCAGTACGGCACGTCATCGCCGAGTGGTTCCAGCAACTGGGGCAGGTGCACGGCGATGAGCTCGTCGATCCGCTCGGGGTGCGTGAAGATCTTCGCGTACAGCCATGCGGCGGTCGGCCCGCTCGGCACGTGCCCGTGCGTGCTGTTGACCACGACCGCCTGCGTGCCGGTGCGCGGGGAAGGCGTCGTCGGGCGCGTCGTGACCAGGGGGAGGGCGATTTCGTGGGCGTGTCCGTCCAGCCAGCCGAGGGCGTTGGCGGCGGGCGCCTCGGTGAGAACCGCTTCGGCGTGCCGCTTGAGGTGCGTACGGAGGATCGCCGCGTGCACCGGTACGTCGAGCCGGAGACGGAGCGTACGGTCGGCGTCCCGTAGCTCTGTCACCTCGGGGACCGTCCAGCGGCGCCGCCACTCGTCCAGGGCGCACCGCCACGTGTCGAGGTCGGCACTCCGGTCGGGGAGGTCGTCACGGGTCAGGCGCCACCGTGCGGGCGCCAGGACGCAGCGCTCGTAGCGGACCCGTGGCAGGTAAGGCAGATGACGCGCCTCGGTGCCCCAGTCGAACTCGTGCCACACGGCGGCGAAGCCCCGGGTGAGATGGGCGAGGAACCGCGCCATGAGGGGTTGCCGCTCCGGCGCCAGCGCGTGGAAGAGCTGAGGCTCGACGATCCGGCGTCGGGAAAGGCTGACGAGGTGGAGGCGGTCACGGGTCGCTGTGATCGCCAGGTCGTCGACCGGGATGACGGTCCTGTCGTCCGGGGTGCGGTGTTCCCCCAGAGACAGGACGTGCGGCAGGTACGCCGGGATGCGGCAGACGTTCTCGGCGTGGTGGTTGACGGAGGGGAACGACAACTGCGCGGGGATGGCCTCGGCGGTGGCGACCGGCACCGCCTTGTACACGTCTTCGAGGCCGAAGCCTCCGGCGAGTGGGGTGAACCGGGAGGTGAGCGTCCCGGCGGACCGGGCCGGCGCCAGGGTCAGGGTGTAGTCGCCCCGCTCAAGGGCGTGCTCGTCGGCGGCGTGGAGACGAACGGACACCTCGACGTGCGGCGGGACGTTCCCCGTGGGCACCTCGTCGACCAGAGCCTTGATGGTGTCTTCGGTGATATCGACCTCGCGGCTGCCGTCGGCGAGGGCCTGCCACGCCAGAGCAAGAAGCCGTCCGTCCCGCTCGGCCGTTCCCTCCAACGGTGCGGCCAGCACGCTGCCGGGGTATCCGGCCGGGAACCCGATTCCGGAATCCGGGTCGATGACCTCGGTGACCAGCACCAGCGCGCCGGTGCCGTACCGGTCGATGAAGGCCGCGTGAAAGGCACGCCAGACGGCATGGCCAGAGGGCTGTCGGGTCAGCCGCAGCAGAGCGCCCGCGGCGTGCTCCATCTCGCGCACGACCTGTGTGGGTATCCGCACCTCGCAGTCGAGGCGCAGGTCCACGGCGAGCGGCGTGCGCCCGGCGCTGGAGATCGGCCTCATACGGTGGGAGACCTTGTCGCGAAGACGAACCTGCGCCTCGGGGTCGGCGTTCCGGTTGTGCTCGCGTACGGCGTCGCGGACGGACTCGAGGTCCCGCAGCAGCGGGGCGACGGAGACGAGGTCGTCGGCGGCCACCTCGTCCAGCGTGGCGAGCAGGTGGCCGAGAGGATCGGTGACCGTGAGCGGCGCCCGCAGGGAGGTGATCAGGAAGCCTTGCCGGACAAGTTCCCCGAGCATGCCGCGGATGGTGTCCTCGGATGCGTCGGGGAAGAGGCCGGCCAGCTTGCTGGCCAAGACGTCGAAGCCGACGGGTAACGCGGCGGCGTCGCGGACGGCGCGCACGGCGTCGCTCAACCGGACGCTCACCTTGTCCGTACCGCGTGGGGCCTCAAGGCGTCCACCACGTCGGGCGGCGAGGTTGGTGAACACCACGTCGAGGCGGTCCAGGAGAACGGGGTCGTCCTCCAGCCGGTCGATCACGTCGGCCAGCCACTCGGTATCAGCGCGGACGAGCGCCCGGTGCCGGGTTCCCCAGCGCACCCGGGGCGTCTCGCCGACTGTCACAGGGCACACCCCGGCGAACAGGCCGAAGGGGGTCGGACGGCCGGTGGAGCGCAGGAGGTACCGGGCGGCACTCACCGTGGCCCGGAGCACCTGCCGGGGCCGCAGCGCATCGAGGCGGTCCAGGCTTTCGGCAAGGTCGGGGCTCGCCTGCCGCATGGCCTCGGCGAAGCCGGGCCTGGCCCACGTTCGTGCCAGCCATGTACGGCACCCGGGCACGTCCGTGAGGTCGGGCCAGTGGTCAAGGCAGTCGCTCACGGACGTCGCGGCGGCCCGTAAGAGCGCTGCGCCGCTGCTGGTGTAGAGCGGAGTCCGGTCTGGAGTACCCATCGTCTTCCTCCGGTCGTTCGAACCGCCAGGGACAAGCCGGTGGGACCGGGGGGATGGACCCCCGGTCCCTGTGGTCACCGCCGTTGGCTCAGGCGATGCTGTTGCACGAGGACTGGCAGGTGGGAGGGCACCCGTCGCTGGTGTCGCAGTCGTCGTCGGAGCCGTTGCCACCGCTCATGGTGGTGACGATCTGCACGTCGAGAGCGAACGGGTCGCTCTTCGTCTCGGTGAAGTGGGACGGCATGGTCTGTTGTCCTTCCGAACGTGACGGATAGGGAATTGCCGTGAACGGGCCACGATGGCGCTCATGGCATCCTCGCGGCCGACCTCGACACCTTCTGCGGCTTCCGGTACTCATCCGCGAGAGGGACGAGGAGATCTGGAGCTCCAGCCGTCGGCGTCTGCGGTCCGACGGTCGAAGCGATCACCGGGGTGGCGGCATGCTCGGAGGCCGCTATGTCAGCGCCGCTCTGCGCTGGTCGATCATCCGCTCGAACTGGATGGCGTACACGTGCAGTTCGTCGGGGGTGATGACCAGGATCGTCTCCTCGGCGGTGCCATTGCGGTGGTGCACCCGGATGGGCAGAGCAACCTGCTGTGCCCGGTGGTCGTACGTGGCGTCGCGCTTCTGGGGAGTAGCGTGGGAGATCACGAATCAGGCTCCCTCTCGTCAGGGGTGTCGCGCCGGGGGAAGCGGTGCGTGACCACTGAGCATCGGCCAGAGCCAAGGCTGGGTCCACGGCGTTCTGGTAGCCGTTTCACTAGGCAGTTCACTAGGCTCTTCGCCTCAACTCCCAATCGCCCGGCGCATATTGGGGTAATCCGTGGAGAATCAGGTCATTGCGCGGCTCAGGCAGAACCGGGAATGGACACAAAGCCAGGCAGCGGAACACGTATGCGATGCCGTCGAGGCGGCAACCGGCAGACGGCCAGGCGTTGACGGCAACTGGATCAGCCGCTTAGAACGAGGCGAGGTCACCTGGCCCAACAAGGACTACCGGTACGGCTTGCGCACGGTCTATGGCGTGACCACCGATGCGCAGCTCGGCCTCTACTCGAAGCGGACCAGGCGCGACCGCACGCAGAAGGAGGTGGGGAAGTCGCAGCGACGAACGTTCCTTTCACTACCGCTGGCGGGGATCTTCCCCGAGGCCCCGGCCAGGCTCAGGAAGGGCGACCTGACCGCGCTGGGGGAACGGACCCTCGCCCTTCAGGAATGGGACCGCCGTACCGGCGGGGTCCACACCCGGCACCTGGTGATGTCGGAGCTACGCCACGCCATCGACATGACGGACGCGTCCACGACGCCCACCGTGCGCGCTGGTCTGTGCTCGACCATCGGCAACCTCGGTGACCTCGCGGGGTGGACTCACTTCGACGCCGGCAGCGAGGCGCAGGCGCGTCGAGTGTTCGATCTCGCCCTCCGGGCGGCGACGGAAAGCGGCGACCCGGCGATGGTCTGCCACGTCGCCTCCGGCCTGGCCCGTGTCGAGCTCGCGGCCCACCAGGGGGCGGCCACGCTCGCGCTCCTCGAAATCGGCGAGGACAAGGTGCCGACCTCCGCGCTCTCCATGCTCGCGGCGCTCCGGGCGCAGGCGTACGCCTTGACCGGTGACGAGCGGCAGGTGATGAAGAACATCAGCCTCGCCGAAACGATCTACAGCCGCGTGACTGACCTCCACGACGACCCGCAGCAGTTCTGGTACCTCACCGAACACAAGCTCCATGGTGACATCGGCGACGCGTTGTTCATGCTGTCGCAGGCGACGGGGAAGGTTCCCGTTGAGCTGGTCGCCCGGCTGCGCCGAGCGGTGGACTCGCAGACCTCGAACCGGGCGCGGGCGAAGGCGATCGCGGCCGGGAGGCTGGCCACGGTGTTGTACCGGCAGCGGGCCCGGGACGAAGCAGATCACTACGCGGGCACCGCGCTCGGCCTGGCGCAGGTCGTGAAGTCCGCCCGGCTGGATTCAGTGCTTTCCGACATGAAGAGGAGCAGGGCGCAGTGACCATCGACGAAGTGATCCGGGAAGCGGCTGCCCGCGGGATCAAGGACCTTCCCGAGCCGTCGCGTCTCACGCACGTGCGGGTGTGGCCCGCCCACGCCGACAAGTGGGTGGCCGAGGTGGGCGAGCCGCCGCACAACCTGACCGTCGGCGAGCTGCACGCCACGAAGGATGGGGGGCGCGCGGCCGGCGTCGCGAACCTCGAGGAAGCGCGCGCGGCATTCGTAAGCGTTCTGCCCGACGACCTCGTGGCTCAGGCGGAGGCATGGCCAGAGCCTGTCATCAGCGAGTGGGACCAGTGAGCGCGCCCGCTATGGGGCACAGGGGAAGTCAACGGGCACGGGCGCCAACGAGACGATCCAGCCCGCCGACCCGCCCCAGGACACCAGCAGCGACGAGGACACCAACGGAGATGACAAGTGGCAATCCCCCGGCTGGTGACGGCGTGCGCGCCACGCTGCGGCAGTTCCTCAAGCACGACCTACCGGAGGACTCTGAGCTGTCCTGGCTCTGCCCCGTACACCAGGACCCGCAAGCCATGCGGCTCGTACTCCGCTCCCGGTACGTCTGCACCAAGTGCACCCGCGAGACGGTCCGACCTCGCTGAAGGGGGTGTCCGCTCCCCTGCGGTCACTTCAAGTGCTCACCCGGGCCAACTCGCTTCACAGTCAGCAGTGTCCACACCCATGCAAGGATGAAGCCATGTGGTCAGGACCGCCATTCGGGGAGAAGCTGCGGGCCGAGCTCGGCGCGCCTCGTCGGCGCCGCCGACTGCGCAGCAGCCCGCGGTCACGGGTGTGGCGGGCCGAGCTGCCCGGCGGACCAGTGGTGGTCAAGCAACTGATCGACGGGCCGGGAGCCGCCGAAAGGTATGCGCGCGAGGTGGCCGCGCTGAAGCTCGCGGCCCGGGTCGATCCGCCGGTGGTGCCGATGCTCCTCGGCACCGATCCGGGGGAACGGGTCCTGGTCCTTGAGCACTTGGATCACCAGCAGCCCCGCGAGGACTGGGTGGTCGACTACGCCTCGGCGCTGGCCCGACTCCACGCAGCCACCGGCGCCGACGACGCAGGCATACTCCCCGCCTGGTCCGGCCCGACCCAAGACGATGTCGACTCCTTCCTCGGGCTCGCCAGGACGCTCGGCATCGCGGTGTCGTCCCGCGTACGGACCGAGCTGGACGGCCTTGTGAACCGCCTGCTCGGCGCACCGGGCCATGCCCTGCTGCACGGCGACCCCTGCCCCGGCAACGACATGCACACGAGCAGTGGCGTCCGGTTCATCGACTTCGAACAGGCCGCGCTGGGCAACGGGCCCGTGGAGCTTGCCTACTTGCGCATCGGCTTCCCGACCTGCTGGTGCGTCACCGCCCCGGCTCCGCCCCTGCTGCACGCAGCAGAGACCGCGTACCGCGCGACATGGCGCAACGCGACAGGCGCCGAGATCCAAGGCGATCTCACCGATGCATGCGCCGGCTGGCTGTTGCAAGGCGACGCGCTGGTCCAGCGGGCCTACCGCCGAACCACCGACCATTTTGCCAAGATCCCGAATCGGGACTGGAAGTGGGGCACGGCAACGGCCCGGCAGCGACTCGTTCACCGTCTCGGAATCGTCAGCCGGATGACCGCAGACAGCTATGAGCTCAAGGGCCTGGGCCAACTCGCCGCGGTCATGCGGCACGGCATGCTCACCCGATGGCCCACGCTTCAACCGCTGCCCCTGCAACGGCCGTAGCGGAACCTTTCACCCCCACAACCCGGGTGGTGACGCCCCGAAGCGACGAGGCCACTCAAGGCGCAGAGGTCACACGGCCCAGGATTCCGCCGGATCGTCCAGCCATACCCGTTGCCCCTCCGGGGTGACGGTGAGACCGAACCGGGTGTGGTCCGGCGCGCCACGGCTGACCCACCACCGGAAGGCCGTCTCCACTTCGTTCCACAGCCGACGCGGCCCCGACTGCCAGACGCGCGCGTCCTTCTCGCCCTCGTGGAACATCACGCATGCCCAGGAACGGTCGTTCAGCCCGTAGAACCACACCGGTCGCGCGCCGTCGCGCTTGTCGGCAACGGCCTGGGCGCAGTCCCGTACGCGGAGCCCGAGAGCGAACGGGACAGCGGTGTACCGACCGGTGACGAACTCCGCTTCCGTAACAGCCGTGGTGGACGTATCGGCACTGTCCATCCCTTCCGCCGGGACGTACGCACCGTGCTCAATCGGAGTCAGCCGCTGGGCACGCATCTTCATGAACTCCACGGGACGCGCGAAGTACCCGGACGCTACTCCGTCCCTCACGACCAGGCGCGCCACAGCATCCGCGTTGGAGTAGTGCGTGCCCCACGGCGCGACGATGAGGCCACCGCGACGGGTCTGTTCAATCCACGCGCCGGGGATTTCCCGGAGACCGACGGTGGCCAGGATGCGGTCATATGGCGCGGCATCGGCGTAGCCCTCGAACCCGTCGCCCGCGACCACCTCCGGGTACAGTCCGGCGGCGCAGAGGCGTTCGCGGGCCTGTCGTGAAACGGAGCGGTCTACCTCAACAGTGGTGACGTGCCCGTGTCGGCAACGGTGGAACAGCGCTCCGGCCGTCTCGCCCGTACCCGTCCCGACATCGAGTACGCGCATACTCTCCTCCAGGGCCAGGGTCTGAAGCATCGCGTACACGACCGAAGGCATGGACGAAGAGCTGGTGGCCACCCGTCCGGGCTCGGTACCGGAATGGTGACCGTCGTCCCACTGGGTCACGATGGGGATGTTGCTGTCAGCTGCCGAATACCACGCGTCGGGATCGGCGCTCCGGTTCACCGCGACGCTTGTGCCGGCGTTCATGTCGAACGGCCACATCACATCCGGCAGGAAGGCGGCCCTGTCCACGGCCGTGAACGTAGGAACCCAGTCCGAAGTCATCGAGTGCGTCTCGAGGAGGAACCGCCCCAGCTCCTTCCGGCGGGGGCGGCCCACCTGCGCGGAGTTGAACATCACTTGCGGTGCGTCCCATCGCCGGGCGGAGTGTCACCGTCAGGAGACGGGGGCTCCTGCGGCGGTGTCCAAGGGGTGCCCGGGTGCCCGTCGCCCCCGTCTCCTCCACCTCCGCCGTGCCCGCCGTCAGCAGCAATGACGACCTGCAAGTTACGCATCCGCTGTCTCCTTCCATCGGTCACATGGTGCTCTGAACTTGCCGACCAGGGCGGAATCGGGGGATCAGCGCCCGACGAGGCCGCAGGTGGCTGCGCTGCTCAAGGACGACCTGAGGATTGAGTCCGACCTGAGCCGGTGGTTCCCGGTGTGGGGCGCGCCCGGGTTGTGACCGCACGGGCTGTATACCGAGACAAGCGATCTTTCCGGCACCGTTATCCCAGGTAGGGCACGGGGCGGTGCTCCAGGAAGTGCCGGAGGCGCAGCCGCTGGGTGTGGTGCATGGGGAGTGAGTCGATCTCTCCGGCCGCTACGAAGCGGAGTTCTGTGCTCTCGTCCGAGATGGCCAGCGTGCCGCCGACGACCCGGGCCGTGAAGCATACGTTGAACTGTCGGCGTACCTCTCCGTCGCTGTACGCGATGATGTGCCGGGGATCGGTGTACGTGCCGACGAGCCCCGTGATCTCGACATTGAGCCCCGTCTCTTCCTTAACCTCTCGTATGGCCGTGCCGGGCAGTGAGTCCGCCATGTCCATCGCCCCGCCCGGCAATGCCCATAGGCCGTTGTCCCGCCGCCGTTGAAGCAGGATGCGCCCCTTGTCGTCAGTGACGACGGCCGAGGCTGCCACAACCAAGCTGTTGGGCTTGGGGGCATTCGGATCGTCGTAGTACTCGGTCCGTGCCATGTGCTCACCTCTCCACTGGTCGCGCCGTTTCCCATACGGCATTGAGGCTCTCCGCGTAGGTGTCGAATATGCCGCCGTCGTTGCTGCGTCGTAGGTGCCACACGGGCGCTCGGTAGGCGTTGACGCCCCATACGTGAGCGTTCACCAACATCTGGTCGTCGGCACGGTACAGGCTGTTGTAGAGGTCGTCCCATGCGTGCGCAGCTCGACCTCTGGGACGCCGAGAAGCGACCGGTAGTGCATGAGGGCGAGGTGACAGCGGGACTCAATCCCGTGACCGAACTTCTCTTCCTGACCACGCTGTTGGACATTGACGCTGCCCGCGTCGCCCACCGTGATCCGAACCGTGCACCCTTCGGCGGCACGCTCTCTCAGCAGATCGTTCAGACGGGGGTACGCCTCATGCAGGAAGACGGCCGCATACACCAGCACGTCGATCCGTCGTCGTGCCTGCGCGAGGAGTTGCACGAAGACCGACACGGGGAGATCGGCCCGCTGGTCGTACAGCGCGACGAGTTCAGGGCTTACCGCTCGCGCGGACCGTGCTTGCCGGAGCGCAGGCCAGAGCGCGTGAAGATCTTCCCCCAGCATCTCAGCGGCTTTGAGCGCTGTTGCCCGCCGTGGCGTCCGTCCAAGATTGACCCAACGTTCAACGGACTTGGGGTCAACGTGCGTGGCTTTGGCCAGGTCAGCGTAGGTCCACCCTCCGGAGGCCATAGCGGTCCGTAAGCGCTCGTTCGGCATGATCGCTGCCTTCCCCAATGCCGGGACGTTCCCAGGGACGTTCTACCTGGCGTGGGACGTCCTGAAGTGGGAAACGTACGAAGTTCCCCCGTCCCAATGGTCAGCGTGACGATCAACGCATGAACAACGTGACGAAGATGACGCTGCGTGTGTCTCGGAACAGTGGGCGTACCTGGGCGCCGCCGGTACACGTGTCAGTGACCAAAGAGGCCGCGAGCAGCGAGAGCGGAGCCTTCCCGGCCTGTGGGTGCCCCCGCTGCTCGCAGGTCGGCGCACGGAGCACCGGGCGCCGGGTCGGGCGCTCGCTGCCCTTGTCTGGGGGCTTTAGTGGCCGCTGAGAATGAGCGTTGCGCGGAGTGCGTCCGGATCAAGGTTGAACACACCGCAGCGATCAAGCAGGGTGACCAGAGTAAGGCGAGTGACTGCATCGTACTCATGGGCAGGCACCTTCGGGAGGCTCACGGATGACACCTGCGGACGACCGAGCCGAAGCGTCGAACTTGCCGCCAAACACAGTGCGTTGTCGGTCGTGCACCATGCTGGCTGCCGCGAAGATGGCTGCGGCAATCCGGGGAAACCCGGAGGCGGCTACGAAGGTAGGGCAGTCGCTCGTGGAGCATCAAAGGCATCACCACGGCGCCGAATAAGCCCCGTAGAGGGCGGGCGGGGGAGACAAGCGGGACAACGAGCTGGAGATCCAGGTACGGGCGCTGCTGGGCAACGATCTGCAGATCGAGTCCGATCTGAGCCGCTGGTTCCCGATCTGGGGCGCGCCCGGGCTGTGATCCGTGCCGTGCCGCTCAGCCGGTAGTCTTCCTGCTGTATTGCTCGCCGCAGCGCATGCCCTACGGCTTCCACGGCAATGGGGCAGCCGACTGCTGCCGGCGCGCGGCGAGGGCGTCCATGGTGCGGGCCCGGACCTCCCGCTCGGCGGCCGCGGCGATGAACTCCTCGGCGTGTTCGGGGCCGACCAGCGCGGCGACGGCCCGGACGGTCTCCAGGGGCAGCCGGATGTGCGGCACCGACGCGGAAGCGGCACCGGCATCGGTATCGGGACCTGCGTCGGCGGCGCCTTCGGCCTGGCCGCTCGCCGCCCCCGCCCCCGCGGACACGGACTCCGGGGCGACAAGGGCGCCGCCTCCGCCGAGGTGGTCGCGGAGCTGGCGGGTGGCCAGCATCCGCATGGCGCGGCCGAGTTCGGCGTCCATGGTCCGCTGGGCGAGCGGGCGCAGCTTCCGCACCAGCGAGGCGGCCTCCGCGGCCTCCTCGTCGGTGGGCGGGTGATCGAGATAGGGGCGGAAGACATGCTCGGTGGTGAAGTCCAGGAAGCGGCCGGCGATGTGCTCGACCCGGGCGCGCAGCTCCCGCAGATGGCCGGAGATGGCCGGCAGCGGCACCCCGGCCGTGTGCAGTTCGACGGCGACGGCCAGCAACTGCGGGCTGGGCACCAGGAATTCGTCCGGCGAGCCCGGCAGCCGCTCCAGGACGCCGAGTTCGAGGGCTTCTCCGACGGCCGTCCCGTCCGGGATGCCGCCGAACCGCTCCGTCAGCTCCTCCCGGGTGATCCGGCCGGCCTGCTCATCGGTCCACGGCCCATCCACCTCGGCGACCAGCCCGAGGACCCCGCCGAGCCCGCGGCCCGCGTCCCAGGCCTCCAGCAACTCCTTGATGCTGGCCAGGGTGTAGCCGCGGTCGAGCAGGCCGGCGATCTGCCGGAGCCGTGCCAGATGGGTGTCCTGGTAGACGTTGGCCCGGCCCCGTCGCTCCGGCTTCGGCAGCAGCCCCCGGTCCTGATAGGCGCGGATCGTGCGGACGGTGGCACCGCTGTGGCGGGCGAGGTCCTCGATCCGGTACTCGGCCACCGTCATGAGGCCGCCGCACGGCTTCCGCCCGTGGCGGCCCGGGCGGCGGGCGAGGCCGCCAGATAGGCGACGGCGGCGCGCAGCGACCCCTCCTGCGAAGGGTGGTAGTCGCGGCGCAGGAAGCGGGGGATGGCCGCGCCCAGCTCCTGCCAGGTGGGCAACAGCCCCTTGGCGACGGCCCTGTTGTGGGCGCGCAGCGTATAGCGCAGCCGCCCGGCCAGCCGTGGATCGTGCCGGATCAGATAGGAGGTGCCGTACCGCCACAGATACGCCAGCGCCGGAGCCGTGATCACCATGCTCAGCACCCGGCGGGCATGGCGCCCCGGGTCGTCCCCGCCGCAGTGCTGGTACATGTCGAAGGCCACCGCCCGGTGTTCGACCTCCTCGGCGCCGTGCCAGCGCAGCAGATCCAGCATCACCGGGTCGGGCTCGGCCCGGTCGAGCCCCTCGGCACGCAGCACCCAGTCACCCAGCACCGCGGTGAACTGCTCGGTCGCGGCGATCACTGCCAGCCGGAAGCGCAGCCACTCCCGGGCCGGGACCGGCATCCCGAACGGCGGCTTCTCGCCCAGCAGCACATCGAAGATGAAGTCGACATGCCGGGTGTAGACGGTGGTGTCCAGCTTCTGCTCGGCGAGGTGGTCCAGCACATAGGAGTGCTGCACGCTGTGCGTGGCCTCCTGGCCCATGAAGCCCTTGACGTCCTTGAGCAGTTCGGGGTCCCGCACCAGCGGCAGGGCCTCCTTGAAGACCTTGACGAACCACCGCTCCCCGGCGGGCAGCAGCAGATGCAGGACGTTGATGACATGGGTGGCGGTGGGCTCGTCCGGTATCCAGTGCAGCGGGGTCCGCCGCCAGTCGAACGACACCCGTCTAGGGGCTATCCGGTAGTTCATCGGTTCTCCTCGGTGGATGCAGGGCGTGCCCTACAGCGGGGGCTCGATCCGCGCGATCGCCCGCTGCACCCGGGGGGCGAAGCGGGACAGCAGGCGGGTGGCGTGCGCCTCCGGGGTCACCGGGACCACGGCCCGGTTGTGCAGCACGGCCCGCAGAATGGCGTCGGCTACCTTCTCCGGCGGATAGCCGCGCAGCCCGTACGCCCGGGCGGCCTTGGCCCGGCGGCGCTGCTGCTCCTCCGCCGAGACGCCGGCGAACCGCGCCGTGCCCGTGATGTTGGTGTTCACCAGGCCGGGGCAGATCACCGAGACCCCGATTCCCCGGCCCGCCAGTTCGGCGCGCAGGCACTCGCCCAGCATCAGCACCGCCGCCTTCGACGTGGCGTAGGCGGCGAGGGTCCGCATGGGTGAATAGGCCGCCGCGGAGGCGACATTGACGATGTGGCCGCCCTGCCCGCGCTCCGCCATCTGCCCGCCGAACACCCGGCAGCCATGGATGACGCCCCACAGATTGACGTCCAGCACCCGCCGCCAGTCCTCCGTCGAGGTGTCCAGGAAGTCACCGGCCAGCCCGATCCCGGCGTTGTTCACCAGCACGTCCGGCACGCCGTACTCGGCGGCGACCTTGGCGGCCAGCTTCTCCATCGCCTGCTCGTCCGAGACGTCGGCACACTCCGCCCAGGCCTCGGCCGCCCCGGTCAGCCTCGCCAGCTCGGCCGTCCGGGCCGCCCCTTCGGCATCCCGGTCGACCGCCACCACCCGCGCCCCGGCCTCCGCGAAGGCGAATGCGGTGGCCCGCCCGATGCCGCTCGCCGCCCCGGTGACCAGCACCAGCCGTCCGCCGAACCGCTGCGCGCAGGGCCCCGCCGCCACCGGCTCCCGGGCCGGCCCGCCCGCGTGCCGTGCCGTGACGAACTCGTCGATCCACCGGGCCAGTTGGTCGGGCCGGTGCCGTGGCACCCAGTGCTTGGCGCGCAGCGTGTGCCGCACCAGGCCGGCCGGGGTCCAGCGCGCCAGGTCGTCGTAGAGCCGCTCGGAGAGAAAGGCGTCGTCGACCGGAGTGATCAGCTGGACCGGCACCTGGGCGTAGGCGTCGGGGCGCGGACGGCGCAGCCTGGCCCGGACGTTGTCGCGGTACAGCCAGGCGCCGTGCGCCGCGTCGGAGGGCAGCGAGGAGGTCGGATAGGAGTCCGCCGGAACGTGCTCCAGCCGCTCCAGCCGCTTCAGCAGGGCCGGCCAGCGCTTGCCCAGCGGCCCGCGCCAGGCGGCCTCCGGCAGTACCGGCAGGTGCAGCGCACCGACGTACCAGGACCTGCCGCCCTGGCCCAGCAGTTGGGCCACCCGGCGCGGGGTGGGGCGGGCGGCACGCTCCCTGAACCAGTGCGCCAGATGGTCCAGGGACGGCCCCGAGATGGTGGTGAAGGAGGCGATGCGCCCCTCGGTGCGGGGCACGGTGACGAACTCCCAGCCCTGCACCGATCCCCAGTCATGGCCGACGAGATGGACCGGTGCGTCCGGGCTCACCGCGTCCGCCACGGCCAGGAAGTCGTCCGTCAGCTTCTCCAGGGTGAATCCGCCGCGCAGCGGCCGGGGAGCGGTGGACCGGCCGCAGCCGCGCACGTCGTACGCCACCACATGGAAGCGGTCCCGCAGCCGCCGGGCGACCTCGGACCACACCTCCTTGCTGTCCGGATAGCCGTGCACCAGCACCACCGTCGGCCGCGAGGCGTCGCCCACCTCCGCGACGCACAGCTCGATCCCGCCCGACCGCACCCGGCGCTCGCGCGCCCCCTCGATCCCCGCCCCGGTCATCCGGCCAACCTCTCCTGTCGGCGCCGCACATGCGGCAGATCGTCGTCCAGCCAGAACGCGCTCTCCTCGGGATCCCGGGAGTCGGTGACCACCAGCAGTTCCTCGAACTTGGCGCCGGTGCCGCGGAATCCGAGGTGCGGTTCCACCGCCCACAGCCCGGCCCTGGGCGGATGGTCGGAAATGCGGTACGGGCTCCACAGCGGCGACCAGCCCTCCCGGTGCCCGTGCAGGGCGTCGGCGGCCAGCCCCTTGAGCGACTGGACGCCGAACCCGAACAGCTGGGGCGACCAGCGGCGCTCCGGCACCCGGCCGACCTTGTGCGCGATCACCCCGAACGGGTAGGCGCGGTGCCGGTTGGCGTACCCCTGGCGGACCATCAGCCGGTCGACGTCCTGGTAGATCTCGCGCAGCGGATGCCGCTCCCGCACCTCGCGCAGGATCAGCTCCCGATGCTCCTGCAGGTCGGCGAGCAGCCGGGCGTGCAGCGGGTTGGGGCCCAGGCAGCCGGAGTAGCCGATGTCGGCGGTGAACCCCCGGTGCACCGGCGCCAGATCGAGAATGAAGGGCATCCCCGGCTCCAGCGGGCGGCCGGTCGGGAAGAACTGGTGCGGCAGCCGGAAGCCGGTAAAGGCGGTGCGGTCGCCGAACCAGGCGAAGGGCAGATGGAACCAGTCCCGTACGCCGCGGTCGCGCAGCCACTCCCGCAGCATGCGGGCCGCCTCCCGCTCGGTCACGCCCGGCTTCAGCCGGGCGGCGACCGCCTCCGCGCAGTCGTATGCCAGACGCTGCACTTCGCGGAATCCCCGCAGGTCATCGGTGATTCGCCGGGCCGTGTCGGCCGTCATGTCCACCCGCCCGTCCCGCGCCCGCGGGGGTGAACCCCGCGGCCGCATCGGTAAGTTGGCATCGCCATAAGTTGACACTGATGAATGTGACAATGTGCGGAGGCTGAGTCAAGGGGATGGGAGCGGCGAAATGCCCCTTCTTTTGGCGGACCCCCTACGGGTAGGTCAGACCGGAGGACTACCCGCATTCCACGCTTTGGGCTGACGACCGCCGTGACCCGCGCCACTACCGTCGAAGACGTGACTGTGATCGCCACCGAAAGCCTCAGCAAGCGGTACCCCCGGGTGACCGCGCTGGACGGGCTCTCCCTCGACATCACCCCGGGCGTGACCGGTCTGGTGGGTGCCAACGGCGCCGGCAAGTCCACGCTGATCAAGATCCTGCTCGGGCTCTCCCCGGCCACCGAGGGCCGGGCACAGGTGCTCGGCCTCGATGTCGCGTCCCGGGGGGAGACCATCCGCGAGCGGGTCGGCTATATGCCGGAGCACGACTGCCTGCCGCCCGATGTGTCGGCGACCGAATTCGTCGTCCATATGGCGCGGATGTCCGGTCTGCCGCCGTCCGCCGCGCGCGAGCGCACCGCGGACACCCTGCGCCACGTCGGGCTGCACGAGGAGCGCTACCGCGCCGTCGGTGGCTATTCGACGGGCATGAAGCAGCGGGTCAAGCTGGCCCAGGCGCTGGTCCACGACCCCCAGTTGGTGCTCCTGGACGAGCCCACCAACGGCCTCGACCCCGTCGGCCGGGACGAGATGCTGGGCCTGATCCGGCGGGTGCACACCGACTTCGGGATCTCGGTGCTGGTCACCTCGCACCTGCTCGGCGAGCTCGAGCGCACCTGTGACCATGTGGTGGTCATCGACGGCGGCAAGCTGCTGCGCTCCTCCGCCACCAGCGAGTTCACCCAGGCCACGGGTTCGCTCGCGGTGGAGGTGACGGACAGCGACACCCACCCGGACGGCACCGCCGCGCTGGGCGCGGCCCTGGCCGCCGCCGGTCTCACCGCCCGGCCCGCCGGGGAGTCCGGGGCCGCGGGCTCCGGCCCCGTCCTGCTGGTCGATGTCACCGGCGAGGAGACCTATGACGCGGTGCGTGACGCGGTCGCCGGGCTCGGCCTGGGGCTGGTCCGGATGGAACAGCGCCGGCACCGCATCGCGGAGCTCTTCCGGGCCGACGCCGGACCGCACCACGACCCCGCACAGAAATGGGGCAGCTCCGATGCCGCCTGAGACCGTGACCGCGCCCGCCCCGGATGTCATCCACAACATCGGCTACCGCAACTACGCCGGGCCGCGCCTCGGCCGTGCGTACATCCGCCGCTCGCTCTACACCCAGGGCCTGCGCGGTGCGTACGGTCTGGGCCGCTCGGCGAAGTCCAAGGTCCTGCCGATGGTGCTGTTCGCCGCGATGTGCCTGCCGGCCGCGATCACCGTGGCCGTGGCGGTGGCCACCAAGATGACCAAGTTGCCGATCGAATACACCCATTACGCGATCTGGCTGCAGCCCGTCATCGGTCTCTACCTGGCCGCCCAGGCGCCCCAGTCGGTCTCCCGGGACCTGCGGTTCAAGACCGTGCCGCTGTATTTCTCCCGCCCCATCGAGCGCGTCGACTATGTGGTGGCCAAGTTCGCCGCCCTGGCCTCCGCCCTGTTCATCCTCACCGCCACGCCCCTGCTGATCCTCTACGCCGGTGCCCTGCTCGCCAAGCTGGGCTTCGCGGATCAGACCCGGGGCCTCGCCGAAGGGCTGCTCTCCGTGGCACTGCTCTCCCTCCTGTTCGCGGGCATCGGCCTGGTGGTCGCCGCGCTCACCCCGCGCCGCGGCTTCGGGGTGGCCGCCGTCATCGCCGTGCTGACCATCTCCTATGGGGCCGTCAGCACCATCCAGGGCATCGCCGAGGTCCGCGGCACCACCCAAGTCATCAGCTGGCTGGGCCTGTTCTCCCCGGTCACCCTCATCGACGGCATCCAGACGGCGTTCCTGTCGGCCGGCTCCGGCTTCCCCGGCGGCCACGGTCCGGGCACGGGCCTGGGGCTGGTCTATCTCCTTGTCGTCCTCGGCGCGATCGTCTGCTGCTACGCACTGCTGATGGGCCGCTACCGGAGGGCCGGGCTGTGACCACGCTGCGCATCGACAAGGTCTCCCGCTGGTTCGGGAATGTGGTGGCCGTGAATGACGTCTCGATGGTCGTCGGCCCCGGCGTCACCGGCCTGCTCGGCCCCAATGGCGCCGGAAAGTCCACCCTGATCAACATGATGGGCGGCTTCCTCGCCCCCTCCAGCGGCACGGTCACCCTCGACGGGGCGACGATCTGGGGCAATGAGCAGATCTACCGCCATATCGGGATCGTCCCCGAGCGGGAGGCGATGTATGACTTCCTCACCGGCCTGGAGTTCGTCCGGGCCAATGCGGAGCTGCACGGCCTGCCCGCCTCCACCGCCCGGCAGGCGCTCGCCACGGTCGAGATGGAGTATGCACAGGACCGCCGGATCGCCACCTACAGCAAGGGCATGCGGCAGCGCGTGAAGATGGCCTCCGCGCTGGTCCATGAGCCCTCCGTGCTGCTGCTCGACGAGCCCTTCAACGGCATGGACCCCCGCCAGCGCATGCAACTGATGGATCTGCTGCGGCAGATGGGGACCGAGGGCCGTACCGTGCTGTTCTCCTCCCATATCCTCGAGGAGGTCGAACAGCTCGCCGCCCATATCGAGGTCGTCGTCGCCGGACGGCATGCGGCATCGGGCGACTTCCGCAAGATCCGCCGGCTGATGACCAACCGCCCGCACCGCTACCTCGTGCGCTCCAGCGACGACCGCGCCCTCGCCGCGGCCCTGATCGCCGACCCGTCGACCTCGGGCATCGAAGTGGACGTCCAGGAGGGCGCGTTGCGGGTACAGGCCGTCGACTTCGGCCGTTTCACCACCCTGCTGCCCAGCGTCGCCCGCGCGCAGGGCATCCGGCTCCTGATGGTCTCGCCGTCCGACGAGTCCCTGGAATCGGTCTTCTCCTACCTCGTCGCGGCCTGAAGGGAGCCCCGCCATGTTCAACACCACCGTCGCACGGCTCACCTACCGGGGGCTCCTCGGCCGCCGCCGGGCCGCGATCCTCTTCGCCCTGCCCGCCCTGCTGTTGCTGATCGCGGCCGCCGTCCGCGCCCTGACCGGTGCCGACGACGAAACCGCGACCCGTGTCCTGGGCGGCTTCGCGCTGGCCACCATGGTCCCGCTCATCGGGGTCATCGCGGGTACCGGCGCGATCGGCCCGGAGATCGACGACGGCTCGGTGGTCTATCTCCTGGCCAAACCCATCAAACGACCGGTCATCATCCTCACCAAGCTGGTGGTCGCGGTCGGCGTCACCGTCGCCTTCTCGGCGATACCCACCCTGATCGCGGGCCTGGTGCTCAATGGCAACAGCCAGCAGATCGCCGTGGCCTACGCCATTGCCGCGGCGGTCGCCTCCATCGCCTATAGCGCGATCTTCCTGCTGCTGGGCACGGTCACCCGCCATGCGGTGGTCGCCGGGCTGGTCTACGCCCTGATCTGGGAGACGCTCTTCGGCAGCCTCATTCCGGGCGCCCGCACGCTCAGCGTCCAGCAGTGGGCGCTGGCGCTGGCGCAGCGGATCGGTGCGGAGGGGGCGATCACTTCGGATGTGGGGCTGCCGGTGGCGCTGGCCCTGCTGGCCGGTGTGACGGTGGGTGCGACCTGGTTCGCGGGCGAGAAGCTGCGCAAGCTGACGCTGGCGGGAGAGGAGTAGGAGCTCCTCAGCCGGCCGGCAACAGCGCTTCCGCGATGGTCACTTGATCCGGCTGGAGAGCCCTTTCCCCGTCCTCGATGTCCCACAGCGAGTTCTGCAGCACCCGCGCCAGCGTCCAGCGCGCCGCTCGCGGCCGCTCCAGCCCCAGCACCTCGGTCATCAGGTCGAACCGGCGGCGCACCGCCCGTGCCGGGTCGCCGGTGGCGGTCACGTCCTCCCACCGGTTGTCGAGGGCGGGCATCAGGTCGAAGCCCGGGTCGCCGACCAGCGGTTTGGGGTCGATCGCCAGCCAGGGCTCGCGCGGTGAACCGGGCAGCGGGGCAAGGACGTTCTCATAGTGCAGGTCCCAGTGCAGCAGCCGGTCGCCGGGCTCGTCCGCCACTTCCCGTACCGCCGCCGCGTAGGACATCAGCAGCCGGCGCTCGGCCGGGTCGGCCAGGGACGCTGCGGCCCGGGGTGCGTCGTCCAGCATCTTGCCCGCCACATCGGCGAGTTGGCGCAGCCCGGTGGGGACGGGGGTCCGGTGCAGCCGGGCCATCAGCTCCACGAGGGATTGAAGCGCGGCCTCGCCGTCCGGTACCGACGCCAGCGAGCGCTCGCCGTCGAGGCGTTCCAGCAGCATGATCTCGGACTCCGGCTCCTGCTCGAGGAGTCGTACGGCGCCCGCGCCGTTCCAGGCCCGCAGGGCGATCGGCTCGCCCCTGCTCTCCTCGTCCAGTGGCTGGAGCTTCAGTGCGGCCGCAGTGCCGTCCTGCCGGAGGACCGGCAGGACGAGCGCCACCATGCCGTGTGCCGGCGGGCCGTCGAGCCGCAGCCCCCAGCGGTCGAGGAACTCCGCCGCCAGCTCGGGCAGTGCGGCGATCCACTCCTTCCCCGACTCGGGGTTGAACCGCTCGTGGAATGCGGCCAGTTCGGCGGGGACGGTGATCCGTGCGGCGGTGGCGGACAAGGTGGGCTCTCCTCGTGTACCAGGGGCATCGTGGGGCATCGTCCGTTACAACGTTTCAGATCTTGCGATTTCTCCCCGCGCCCAGGCCCAGGAACAGCAGTGCCGCACAGGCGACCAGCAGCAGCCCGATCGGAAGCGTCCAGCCGTCCGTCACCTGGTGCACCGCGCCGATCGCGAACGGGCCGACGGAGGCGAGCAGATAGCCCCAGGTCTGGGCCATGCCGGAGAGCCGGGCGGCGGTATGGGCGTCACGGGTGCGCAGCACCATCAGGGTCAGTGCCAGTCCGAGCATGCCGCCCTGGGCCACGCCCATCAGGGTCGCCCAGATCCATGCGCCCGCGACGGGCGCGGTGAGCAGGCCGGTGATGCCCGCCGCCATGAGGACCACCACGCCGGCCGCGGGCAGCCGCTGGTCGCGCAGCCGCCCGGCGAGCAGCGGCACCACAAAGGAGCCGGCCATCTGCACCAGGGTGTAGAAGGCGTAGACGAGGCCGGCCTCGCTCTTGCTCATGCCGTGGTCGGTGAAGATCGTCGGCAGCCAGGCGATGCAGACATAGGCGATCAGCGACTGGGTGCCCATCAGCAGGGTCACCTGCCAGGCGAGGGACGAGCGCAGCAGGTTCGGTCCCTGGCCGGCCGGGGCCTGCCGGTGGGCCGGTGCGGCGCCGTGCCGGACGCCGCGCCGGGCGAGGACCGCCTGCGGGATCCACACCAGCACGCCGACCAGGGCGAGCAGTGCCCAGGAGGCGAGCGAGCCCCGCCAGCCGCCGAGGGCGTTCTCCAGCGGTACCGAGGAGGCGGCGGCGCCCGTGGCGCCGAGGATCAGGGTGGTCGAGTAGAGGGCGGTCATGCTTGCCGCCCGCTCCGGGAAGTCCCGCTTGACCAGGCCCGGCATCAGCACATTGAGCAGGGCTATCGCGGTGCCGACGAGCGCACAGCCGAGGAACAGGGCCGCCACCGGGGGTGCTGTGCGCAGCAGGATGCCGGCGCCCAGCAGTACCAGTGCGCCGCACAGCACGGTTTCGGTGCCCCAGCGCCGGGCGAGCCGGGGGGCGATGATCGAGCCCAGGCCCATGAAGACCAGCGGAATGGTGGTCACCAGGCTGCCGGCGGCGGCCGCCAGGTGGAAGTGGTCGCCGATCTCGTCCATCAGCGGCGATACCCCGGCCAGCGCGGCGCGCATATTGAGCGAGGCGAGGACGATGCCGAGCATCAGGAGGGCGGGGCGGGCGCGCGGGGGCTGTGCGGAGGGTGCTGCCGTGGCAGGTGGTTCCTCGGCGGTCAGGAGGGGAGGCTGGGGCCTCGGTTGTGGCATGGGGGTGCCTTTCGGGGGAGCGGTGGGGCCGGTCAGTGCTCGCCGAGCAGGGATTCGACCGCCTGCTTGGGGCGTTCGAGCAGCACCCGGGCTGCGTGGGCCGCCATCTCCGGATCGCCGGAGGCGATGGCGGTCAGCAGGTCGTGGTGGTCGCCGTGCAGGATGCGCGGCATGTCGTGGTCGCCGAGGGCGGTGATCAGCGCTTCCCGCACGGAGCTGCTGAACCAGGCGTAGGTGGCGGTCAGTGCGGTGTTGTGCGCGGCTGCCACGACGGCCTGGTGGAATTCGATGTCGTGGTGTGCGTACAGCTCGAGGCTGCCGGAGTCGGGCTGGCCCTCGTTGTCCTCGAACGCCGTCTGGGCGTCCAGGGCGGCTCGCATCCGTTCGAGGTCGGCCGGGTCATGGCGCAGGGCGGCCAGGCGGGCGGCCTCCACTTCGAGGGCGATGCGGAGTTCCAGTACATCGCGTACTCCGGCGCGGCGCACCCCGCGCATGATCTCGGCGGGGTCGGCGGTGGAGACCACAAAGGTGCCTTCGCCCTGCCGTGAGCGCAGCATCCCGGCGTGCACCAGGACGCGTACGGCCTCGCGGACCGTGTTGCGTCCGACGCCCAGCTGTTCGGCGAGGGCGTGCTCGGTGGGGATGCGCTCGCCGACCCGCCAGTCGCCGGCGGTGACCTGGGCGCGGAGCTGTTCCACGACGGTGTCCACCAGGGACTGCCGTCCCGCCGCTTGCAGTGCCATGGGTCCTCCGAGGTTACGGGGTCAGCCGATTGCCCGGTCATCCTACAACCTCTTTCGAGGGTTAATGGTCTCCTGGTTTCCTTAGGATGGGGCGACCGCAGTGCGACCGAGAGCTGCGACCGAGGGGACTGGAGAACCGTTGTGGCCGAGGAAGTTCCGGAGCCCGGCACGGTCCGGCCCGGCGGGCGGACGGCCCGGGTGCGGGCCGCCGTGCTGCGGGCGGTGGGAGACCTGCTGGTCGAGAAGGGCTTTGCCGACTTCGACCTCGCCGAGGTGGCGCAGCGCGCCGAGGTCGGCAAGACGACGGTGTACCGCCGCTGGGGCAGCGTGGCCGGCCTTGTCGCGGACATGCTGGTGGAGATGGCCGAGCAGTCCCTGCCGCGTACCGACACCGGCAGCCTGCTCGGCGACCTCAAGGCCAACGCCCGGCTGGTCCGGCGGACCCTGTCCGACCCACGGCAGGGCCGGCTGTTCGCGGCGGTCATCGCGGCGGCCACCACCGACCCCAGGACGGCCGAGGCCCTGCACCGCTTCTATGAGGTGCGCATCCTGGAGTGGTCGGTGTGCGTGGAGGAGGCGGTGCGGCGTGGAGAACTGCCTGCGGGCACCGATGCCTGTGAGGTCATCCGGGCCGTCTCGGCCCCGCTCTACTACCGGCTGCTGGCCAGTGGCGATCCCCTCGACGAGGCCACCGCCGAGCGGGCGGCCGAGGCCGCCGCGGCGGCCGCCCGGGCCGGGGTCTATATGCGCTGAGCTGCGGCGCGGGCTACCGTCGAAGGGTGGCTGAGCGAGACTCCGACCTGGCGGCAGTCGGCTCCCGGCTGGGCTCCGCCGTCCGTTCCTGGGTCCGTACCTCCCCCGGTACGCATATCTGGCTGCTCATCATCGGCGTCACCAGCCTGGTCATCGCCGCGGCCAGCGAGGGGCTGGAGCTCTTCCTCCTGCACCGCACCAGCAGCAATATCCACGAGCTCAACCAGCATCCGCTCCAGTCGCTGCTGATCAGCGGCTTCTGGATCGAGAGCCCCTCCTCGTTCCTGCTCTACGCGGTGCTGTTCGAGCTGATCAATGCCAATGTGGAGCGCTGGGTCGGCACCCTGCGCTGGCTGGTCACGGTCGCCGTCGCCCATATCGCGGCCACGCTGATCAGCCAGCGGATGCTGCAGCTGGCGATCGAGCACCATGCGGCGCCGCGGGCCATGAAGCATGTCGTCGACATCGGCGTCTCCTATGGACTGGCCGCGGCCGCCGCCCTGCTCACCTACCGGGTGCCGCGCCCCTGGCGCTGGCTCTACCTCACCGGCCTGGTGCTCTTCTTCGCGCTGCCGCTGCTGACCGGCGGCACCTATACCGACTTCGGCCATGCGATCGCGGTGGCGATCGGCCTGGCCTGCTGGCCGCTCACCCGGGGGCGGCCGCCCTGGGACTTCGCGGCGATCAGCCGAAGAGCCGCTCGAGTACGGTCGCGATCCCGTCCTCCTCATGGGAACCGGTGACCTCATCGGCCACGGCCTTCAACTCCGGGTGGGCATTGGCCATGGCGACGCCGTATGCCGCCCAGCCGAACATCGGGACGTCATTGGGCATGTCGCCGAAGGCGATGGTGTCGGCGGCCCGCAGGCCCAGGCGGCGGGCGGCCAGCGAGAGGCCGGTCGCCTTGCTCAGGCCGAGCGGGAGCAGCTCGACGATGCCGGGGCCCGCCATGGTCACGCCCACCAGGGCACCCGCGGTCGAGCGCGCCACCTCGGCCAGGGCGTCGTCGTCGAGCCCCGGGTGCTGGAGGTAGAGCTTGTTGAGGGGGGCCGTCCACAGCTCGGCCGGGTCGGTGACGCGGATGACCGGGAGCGGACCCTCCTGGACGCGGTAGCCCGGCCCGGTCAGCACCGCGCCGTCCAGTCCGTCCCGGCCGGCGGCGAGGGCCAGCGGGCCGACCTCCGCCTCGATCTTGGCGACGGCCAGCCCGGCCAGCTGCCGGTCCAGCGTCACCGACGTCAACAGCCGGTGCTCACCGGCGTGGTAGACCTGCGCGCCCTGCCCGCACACCGCGAGGCCGCGGTAGTCCAGCGCCTGAAGGATGTGCTTCGTCCAGGCCACCGACCGCCCGGTGACGACGATGTGCGCGGCACCCGCCGCGGTGGCCAGGCCGAGGGCGGCGCGGGTGCGCTCCGAGACGGTCTCGTCGGAGCGCAGCAGGGTGCCGTCGAGATCGGTGGCGACCAGACGGAAGGGCGGCTCGCTCACTGTGCCCCCTGGTTCGCTTCTCCGCCTGCGTGGCGCAGGGGTGCGGGCATCGTGTTTTTCTGCGGTCCGGTGGCCACGCAGGCGACGCTCACTTGGCGACCGGCTCCAGGACCTCGCGCCCGCCCAGGTACGGGCGGAGCACCTCGGGCACCCGCACCGTGCCGTCGGCCTGCTGGTGGTTTTCCAGCAGCGCCACGATGGTGCGCGGCACCGCGCACAGCGTGCCGTTGAGGGTGGCCAGCGGACGGACGTTCTTGCCGTCGCGCATCCGGATGGACAGCCGTCGCGACTGGAACTCGTCGCAGTTGGAGGTGGAGGTCAGCTCGCGGTACTTGCCCTGGGTGGGGATCCACGCCTCGCAGTCGAACTTGCGGGAGGCGGAGGCGCCCAGATCACCGGTGGCCACATCGATCACCTGGTAGGGCAGCTCCAGGCCGGTCAGCCACTGCTTCTCCCACTCCAGCAGCCGCGCGTGCTCGGCCTCGGCGTCCTCCGGGGCGACATAGGAGAACATCTCCACCTTGTCGAACTGGTGGACCCGGAAGATGCCCCGGGTGTCCTTGCCGTAGGTGCCGGCCTCGCGGCGGAAGCACGGCGAGAAGCCCGCGTAGCGCAGCGGCAGTTGCGCGGCCTCGAGGATCTCGTCCATGTGGTAGCCGGCCAGCGCCACCTCGGACGTGCCGACCAGGTAGAGGTCGTCCTTCTCCAGGTGGTAGACGTCCTGCGCGGCCTGGCCCAGGAAGCCGGTGCCCTCCATGGCGCGCGGTTTGACCAGCGCGGGGGTGAGGACGGGGGTGAAACCGGCGGCCGTGGCCTGGGCGATGGCGGCGTTGACCAGGGCGAGCTCCAGCAGTGCGCCGACGCCCGTCAGGTAGTAGAAGCGCGAGCCGGAGACCTTGGCGCCGCGCTCGACATCGATGGCGCCGAGAGCCTGGCCCAGCTCGAGGTGGTCCTTGGGGGCGAAGCCCTCGCTCGCGAAGTCGCGCGGGGTGCCGACCGTCTCCAGGACGGTGAAGTCGTCCTCGCCGCCGCGCGGGACGTCGGGGTGGACGATGTTGCCGATCTGCAGCAGCAGGCGCTGGGCCTCGGCCGCGGCCTCGTCCTGCTCGGCGTCGGCGGCCTTCACCGCGGCGGACAGCTCACCGGCCCGCTTCAGCAGCTCGGCCTTCTCGTCACCGGAGGCCTTGGGGATGAGCTTGCCGAGCGCCTTCTGCTCGGAGCGGAGTTCATCGAAGCGGACACCGGACGACCTGCGCCGCTCGTCGGCGGAGAGCAGCGCGTCGACGAGCTCGACGTCCTCTCCACGGGCGCGCTGGGAGGCGCGCACACGGTCGGGGTCCTCACGAAGCAGGCGAAGGTCAATCACCCCTCAAGGCTACCGTTGTGTGCTGCGATCACTCGACGTGATATTCCTCTTCATTGCTATTTGTCCTGATTTGGGGGCTTGAGGAAAAGGGCCGATGGGGAATCGAGGCGTGTGCCCGGCGGGAAATTCCGGCGTGATCGCCGGAAAGTGTCGGAGGGGTTGCGGGGGAACTATCGGGGCGTTACCGGAAAATGGCGAACAGGCGGGCAAAGGGTGCATGTCTGCCGAGGTCGCTCCCGAGTGGCCTTGTGCGGAACGGGAGTTGAGGACGATCGTTGTCCACAGGAGCCTGATCCTCCGCTTCTTTGTCCACAGGCTGTGCGTGAAATCTGTGGATTCCGGAAGCGGACCTTCCACCCGCTTTCGTTCTCGTCTCTCCTTCGACGGGGTTCTGTCGGGTAAACCTTTCCCGGGCACTCTTTCGGGTGGTGATTACTCGCTCTAAGGGGTTGTTCGAGGCTTTTCGGCTGACGAATACCCCTGGGGTGATGGCTGTTGACGGTGGATTGGGCTGTGGATGACCCGGGGGATGGCTAGAGAGATTTGTCGACGTTGACCGATTTGTGACCCACCTTCATCGTCTCGTTCTATCGACTTATCCCCAGATCGAGAACGCCCTGTGGATAACTCTGCAACTTATCCACAGGCGCGCTGATGGGCGCCCTCGGACCCGCCTCAGGCCCGGCCGTCCTGGCACCGCGCCAGCCACTCCGCCGCCACGACAAAGTCGCCGTCCGACGTTCCCGGCCGTCCGGCCGGGCCGTCCGGCCGGTTGCCCGGGTTCTCACCCGCACGCGGATACGAGCCCAGGAACCGCACCTTCGGGCAGATCCGCTTCAGCCCCATCAGCGCCTCGCCCACCCGGCGATCGGTGATGTGCCCCTCGCAGTCGATGGAGAAGCAGTAGCGGCCCATCCCCTCACCCGTCGGCCGCGACTCGATCCAGGTCAGGTTCACCCCGCGCACGGTGAACTCCTGCAGCAGCTCCATCAGTGCGCCCGGGTGGTCGTCCCGGAGCCAGACGACCATGGACGTCCGGTCCGCTCCCGTCCGGGCCGCGGGCCGCGCGGGCAGTCCGGCCAGCACAAAGCGGGTCTGTGCGTTGCGCACATCGTGGATGTCGGTGACCAGCGGCTCCAGGCCGTAGGTCGCCGCCGCGAACTCCCCGGCGAACGCCGCGTCATAGCGGCCCTCCTGCACCAGCCGGGCGCCGTCCGCATTGGAGGCCGCCGACTCCCACTGGGCCCCGGGCAAGTTGGCCGCCAGCCACTTGCGCACCTGCGGCTGGGCGACGGGGTGACCGGTCACCGTCTTGATGTCGGCCAGCCCGGTGCCGGGCCGCACCAGCAGCGCGAAGGTGATCCGCAACAGCACCTCGCGGTGGATCGTCAGCGGCGCCCCGGTGGCGAGCTCGTCCAGGGTCGCGCTGACGCCGCCCTCCACGGAGTTCTCGATGGGCACCAGCGCCGCCGCGGCCTCCCCGTTCCGCACCGCGTCCAGCGCCGCCGGAACGGAGACCATGGGCACCAGCTCCCGGGTCGCCGCCTCCGGCAGCGTGCGCAACGCGGCCTCGGTGAAGGTGCCTTCCGGGCCGAGATAGGTGTAGCGGCTCGCTGACATCACGCTGGCTCCTCGGGGTCGGGTGGCTGATCCGCCAGCCTACCCAGGGCCGCCCTGGGGCAGGTCACCCCTCCAGCAGCCGCTGCCCCACGTACTCGCCGGGCGCACAGCCGCCCGGAACCGCGAACAGGGCGCTCGCCTCGTGGCGCAGGAAGCGCGACAGCCCGTCGCCCCGGTCCAGCTTCCGCTGCACCGGTACAAAACCCTTCAGCGGGTCCGCCTGCCAGGCGATGAACAGCAGCCCCGCGTCGGGAGCGCCGTCCTCCCGGAAGCCGTCGTGGTAGGAGAAGGTCCGCCGCAGCATCGCCGCCCCCCGGTTGGACGCGGGCGCCGCGACCCGGATGTGCGCATCACCCGCGATCGCCAGCGAACCGTCCGTGTTCACCTTGTCGAGGTCGACCGGGGTGGTCTCGGCGCCGCCGGACAGCGGTGCGCCATCGGACTTGCGGCGGCCTATCACCTTCTCCTGGCGCTCCAGCGACAGGTTGTCCCAGCTGTCCAGCAGCATCCGGATGCGCCGGACGACCGCATACGAGCCGCCGGCCATCCAGCCGTCGGCACCCTGCCGGCCCTCCGGCACGAACACCCGGGTGGCGAAGGTGTCGTCGGCCGGCTTGGGGTTGTTGGTGCCGTCGATCTGGCCCATCAGATTGCGGGCGGTCATCGGCCGCTCGGTGGCGCCCGGGGTGCGGTTGAACCCGGTCATCTGCCAGCGCAGCCGGGCCGCGTCCCCGGCCTGTCTCTGCAGCAGCCGCAGTGCGTGGAAGGCGACCAGCGCGTCGTCGGAACCGATCTGCACCCAGAGATCGCCGTCGCTGCGCTTGGCGTCCAGGGCGTCCTGGGTGAAGGCGGGCAGCGGCTCCAGTGCGGCGGGCCGGCGGGCCGTCAGCCCCGTACGGTCGAAGAAGCTCCGCCCGAAGCCGAAGGTGACGGTCAGTGAGGAGGGTCCCGCGTCCAGCGCGATGCCGGTGTCGTCGCCCTTGGGCACCCGGCCCGCCGTCAGCTCCGCCGCCGTCGCCGACCAGCGGCGCAGCAGCGCGGCCGCGGCCTTGCGGTCGGCGCCCGGGGCGAGGTCGAAGGCGAGCAGCCGCCCATGCGCCTGCGCGGGGTCGGCGATGCCCGCCTGGCGGGTGCCGTGGAAGGGAACCGAGGCGGAGCCGACGCCGGACAGCCGGGCCGGCTCGTCCTGCGCCGCCCGGGCCCCGAACGCGCCCGCCGTGCCGCCCGCGACCAGCCCGGCCGCGCCGGTGGCGCCCGCCGTGCCGAGCAGGCGGCGCCGGGAGAGGTGTGGTTTCTCTGGTGTGTCAGCCATCAGTTGATTTTCACGTTCTCGATCTCGGTGACCGCGTCGGTCTCTGAGGTGCGTATGTACAGGGTGAGCTGCCACTGCCCGCCCATGGGCAGCTGGAAGCCGGTGGCCTGCCACTTTCCGGCGGACAGGCGCTTGAGCGGGGCGCGCACCGGGCCGATCCGCTGCTCCTTCTCGGTGAACGACACTTCCAGTCCGGGTACGTCCATGGGCCGCCCGGCGGGGTCCGTCAGCCGGACGCCCAGCGTGTTGGCGCCGGAGCGCGCCGGGTCGACGGCGATCCGGGCCGTGCCGCGCCCGTTCGTCCCGCCGGTGTCATAGCCGATCGTCACCTCGGCCGGGCCGCTCCTGGCGGCCGCGCCGGCTCCGGCCGCCGCCTGCCGCTGCTCGGTCTCGGCCCGGCCGGGCTGAGTGCCCGTCAGCAGTGTGGTGACCGACAGCAGCACCACGGCGACCGCCGTCTCGGCGAGCACCGAGCGGCGCAGACCGGTGCGGTCGGCATCCGCGTCGCGCTGCCGCTGCCCGGTGGCCCTGGCGACGGCGGCCCGCTGCCGGGCGAGCTGGGCGGTGCGCTCCGGGGACCGCCGCGCCGAGCTGCCGGCCGGCCCCTTGGCGGGCACCGGCTTCGGCCGGGCCCGGTCGGTGAGCCGGTCCGTCCAGCGCCGGGAGCCGAAGGCGAGGCCGGTCATGACCGTCACCAGGCCCACCTTGACCAGCAGCAGCCGGCCGTACTCCGTGCCGGTCAGCGCGGACCAGGAACCGACCTGGCGCCAGGCCTGGTACAGCCCGGTGGCCACCAGGACGCACACCGCCGTGAACGCCAGCCGGGAGAACCGCCGCACCGCCGCGCGCGGCATCGGCTCGCCGGACCACAGGACGGCCAGCAGCGCGGCCAGCCCGCCCAGCCATATGGCGACGCCCAGCAGATGGATGATGTCGACCGGCATCGCCAGCCACGGCTGGAGGCCGGCCGACGCGTGTTCGGCCATCGCCCAGGTCGCCGCCAGCCCGCCGGCGACCAGCGCACCGCCGGCCCCCAGGCCGTAGGCGATGGCGCGGCGTGCCCCGGGCACCGGCTCGTCGTCCCGGGCGTACGAGCCGAAGAGCACGGCCAGGAACACCGCCGCCGCGCTCAGCAGCACCAGCCGCGACAGCATGGCCGCGCCCGGCTTGGTGGACAGCGCGTCGCCGAGCAGCGCGAGATCCAGGACGGACCCCATCCCCTTGCCGCCGGTGTACGCGCCCCGCAGCAGCAACAGCGCGCCGGTGGAGACGAACAGCGTGACCCAGCCGCCGACCGCGACCTTCTGCACGGGCCGCGAGGAGCGGCAGACGCCCGCGAAGACAGCGCCGCCGACCAGCAGGGCGAAACCGGCGTACGCGGCATAGCGGCCGATGCCATAGAAGGTGTCGACCACCGGGTCCAGCTCGGTGGCGGTGGCCTTCACGGTGGTCTTCGACGGTGCGCCGATCGAGAAGGTGAAGGCCCCGGCCACCGGGTGACTGTCCGCCGAAACCGCCTGCCAGGCCACGGTGTAGGTGCCCTGGGCGATTCCGGTGCGCAGCGCGACCGCCGCGGTGTCGGACTTGCCGTCCACATGCGCGGGCCTGCCGTCGTCCACCCGCTTGCCCTGCGGGTCCAGGACGCGCAGTGAACCGGCGTTCAGCAGCACCCCCTCGGAGAAGGTGAGCTTGACCTGCCGGGGCGCGCTCGGCACCACCGACCCGCTCGCCGGGTCGGTGGCGGTGAGCGCCGCGTGCGCCGAGGCGGTGCCCGCGCCGAGGGTCAGTGTGCACAGCAGCGCGGCGAGCAGGGTGCCGAGCAGGGACAGCACCCTCCCCCATGGCCTGAACGGCATGGGCGGCGCCCCCGGGTCGGCGGCCCTGGTCCTCATCCGGCGTCAGCCCTTGGGCCGGAAGGTGGTGCTCTCGACCGGCACCTGGACCTTCACCGGCCCGGAGGCCGCGAAGTGCAGCGTGAACTCGACCTTCTCACCGGTTTTGGGCCGGTGGGCGAGCTTGCCCAGCATGACGTGGGTGCCGCCGCGGGCGAGCGTCAGCTCGCCCCTCGCCGGGACCTCCAGCTGCTCGGCGTGCTTCATCTGCGAGCTCTCGGTGGTGTGCATGGTGATGTCGCGCGAGAGGGGGCTGGTGACCTTGGTGAGCCGGTCCGCCTTGCCGCCGTCGTTCTTGACGGTGAAATAGGCCGCGGCCATGTCGGCCATCGCGGGCTGGGGCATATAGGCCCCGCTGACGGACAGTTCCGCGGTGTCCTTGCCCTTCGTACCGGAACCGCAGCCGGTGACGAGCAGCAGCGAACCGGCGAGCAGCAGCGGCAGGGCCGCGGCGGCGGCGACGGTGGTCTTGCGCATCACGGGTTCTCCCCCTTGACGATCTTCGGGAGATCCTTGGTGTACTGCTCGGCGGGGGTCTCGGCGGTGTAGATCCAGTGGCCCTCGTCGTCCTTCGGCGAGAACCCGACGACCTGGGCGCCATGGCTGACGGTGATGGAGCCGTCCTTCTCCTTCTTGGGCTTCTCCACCAGGATCCCCAGCGACCTGGCCGCGGCCTGGATGGTGCTGAAGTCACCGGTCAGGCCGGCGATGTCCTGCCCGCCCTGGGCGTCCAGCCACTTGCGCATCCGCTGCGGGGTATCCCGCTCGGGGTCCGTGGTGACAAAGACGACCCGGAGCTTCTCCCGCTCGGCCGCGGGCAGCTTCTTCTCGGCGGTGGCCAGGTCGGAGACCACGGTCGAGCAGACATCGGGGCAGTAGGTGTAGCCGAAGTACAACAGGACGGGACGGCCCTTGGTCTCCTTGACCAGCTCGTACTTCTTGCTCGAGGTGTCGGTCAGGACCAGGTCCGGCTTGGCCTTCGGGGTGTCCAGGGCGATCGCGCCCTTCTTCTGGGACCCGCCCGAGACCTCGGCCACCGGCTTGTCACCGTCGGCCTTGTCGTCGGAGCCGCCGCAGGCCGTCAGGGCGAGTGCGGCGGCCATGGCCAGCGCCGCTCCCAGGAACTTGGTGCGCATGGAGCTTTTCTCCAGAGGGTTCGGTGGTGAGGGTCAGGCGTTGGTGCGGCGGCGCCCGGCGAGGACGCCGAAGGCGACGCCGGCCGCGCCGACGACGATGCCCACGATGCCGAGGATCCGGGCGGTGTCGTCGGAGCCCTTGCCCCCGGAGTCCCCGGAGGCCTCGCTCTTGCCGCCCTTGTCATCCGGCTTGTCGGCGGCCTTGCCGTCCGCTTTGCCGTCCGCCTTTGCGACGAGCTTCAGGGTGGGCGCCGGGTGGTCGGGCTCCTCGCCGCCCGGCTTGGACGGGTCGATCCAGCGGACCACATCCTTGTCCGAGTACGTCTGCAGGGCCTTGAACACCAGTTCGTCCGCGTCGGTGGGCAGCTGGCCGACCGACAGCGGGAACTGCTGGAACTGGCCCGGCTTGATCTCGCCGCCGGTCCAGGTGACCTTGGTGACGGCCTCGTTGACCATCCCGTCGTCCGTCTTCACCGGCTTGTCGAGCTTGGTCTTCTCGACCTTCACCTCCCAGCCCGGCACCGCCTGCGGCATCACCGAGGCGAGCGGGTGTTTGGGGTCGAGCGAGAGCTCCAGCTTCACGGTGGAGGCGTTGTCCTTCTCGTTCGGCACCTTGAGGGCGATGGTGCTGTAGCCGCCCTTCTCGGCGGTGCCCGGCTGCACGCTCACATGCGCGAAGGCGGGACCGGCCAGCAGCAGCACCCCGGCGGTGGCGGCGGCGCCGGCCACGGGCAGACGACGGAGCAGGGACCTACGGGTACGCGATGGATTCATGGCGGTCATGGCGGTCATGCGAAAACACTCCATGGGACAGGAGGGGACGAAAGGGGTGGCGCGCGTGCGGCCACGCCACGACCGCCCTCCCGCCGTAGTGCGAGGAACACGTCGCGTCGTCAGGCCGCGAGGTCGAAGCGCGGCGGACCCCGCCTGATCACGGAGTGCTGGAGCTCCGGCTCCCGGGCCGGCCGCTCCCGATGCCCCGGGGCGCACCACACGGCCCGGACCGGCCCCTCGGCCGGGCTGCCGATGAAGGCCCGCACCCAGGCCAGCGCGGTGCGCAGGGCCCCTGCCAGTGCGGCCGCCACGACCCCGCGCGCCGACTGCGCCGAGAGCCCCACCGCCCGCCACAGCGCCACCTCGCCGCGCCGCAGCAGCCAGCCCACGGCCAGCGCCGCGAGCAGATGGCCGAGCAGCATCGGCGGCGAGAGCGGCAGGAAGTGCGACAGGGAGCCCGGGGTGCCCTCCATGGGCATGGCCATCCCCGCCGGATGCCCGGCGGGGTCCAGCCCGGCGTCGGCGATCACCCGGCGGGCGTCGGCCGCCGACATCGGGGGCCGCTGATTGCAGAGCAGCCTGCCCGCGAAGGCGATCAGCGGACTGTCGGCCCCCGCCCGCGGCGGGGCCGCCGCCGCGCCGGGCCCGCCGGGGCCCTGCTGCCCCAGCCCGAACAGCGCATGCAGGCCCAGCTGTCCCACGGCCAGACAGGCCGCGATCCCCGGCAGCGAGCGCTCTCGCCCGGCCAGCGGCGCGGCCACCGCGAACACGGCCAGGAACCCGGCGCCCAGTGTCCACAGCGGCACACTCGCGCAGGAGGCCAGCGCATGCCCGCCCGCGGACAGCAGAACACAGACCGCGGTGAACACCGCGGCCCGGAGCAGTCGCAGATCCGCGCCGGCGCGGACGACGGGGTGAGGCATGGCTGCGACATCATCCCACCGGACCTGCTCCCTTCCTACGGCAGGGTCGGCCCCAATACCCCAATACGCCTGCTTCCCGCATCCGCCGAATGAGCGGTCTCACACACCCGGCAGGCTTACCGGTCATCCCCCGTGGCTATAGGTATCGATATGTCGAGCCGCAGCCAGGAGGCCGAGCATGAGCATTTGGTGGTCACTCCACTTGCGGCGCGAGGCCGCGAGCGTTCCGCTCGCCAGGCGGCTCCTGGTCGGTGCGATGGAGACGGCCGGGGTCGACCCCGAGACCGCCTATGACCTGGCCGTGGCCCTCAGCGAAGCCTGTGCGAACGCCGTGGAGCACGGCGGTGACTCCTCCGTCGGCTACCGCGTCACCGCCTGCATCGACGGCGACACCTGCCGGATCGAGGTCATCGACTCCGGCCCCGGCTTCGACGAACGCCCCCGCCCCCGCGAGCGCCGCCCCGAGTGCCGCCCGCGGACCCAGACCCCGGCCCCCGTCCATGACGAACACGGCCGGGGTCTCTTCCTGATCGAATCCCTGACGGACAACGTCCGCGTCCACAACCGCCCGGGCAGACGGGGCGCGGTGGTCAGCTTCGACAAGATCCTCAAGTGGCGGGAAGGCGCCGCCCTCCCCATGGCTTCGTAGGGGGAGCAAGGCAAGGGGGCGCGCCGGGCTTTGACACCGCCGTGCTTCGACGCCTGGGGGTGGGGGCGCTTGTCAACCCGCAGTGGTGCGCGCTCCGGCCGTCATCGCCGTAAGTCCGGCGGCGGTGCCGTCGGCGGCGTGGTGGCCGCGGAGGCGCCACCGAGCCCCTCCGTGGCGGCGGTCAGCACATGGGTGAGCTGCCGCAGTTGCTCCCGGTGTGCGGTGGCGGGCAGCGCGGCCAGCTGGGCCCGGGCGGCCGCGGCGTACTCATGGAGCATCGCCGTCGCGGCATCGAGAGCCCGCAGTTCGCGCAGCAGGGCGGTCAGTTGGCCGAATGTGCGCGGCCCCCGGCCCGCGCGCCGGAACAGGCGTCGTAGCCGTCGCCCCTGGCGAGGGGTGGCCCGCTCCATGGCCAGCAGCAGCGGCAGGGTGGGGCGGCGGTTGCGCAGGTCGCTCCGGACGGGCTTGCCGGCCGCCCGCCGCGCGCCTTCGTCCAGGTAGGGCAGCAGGTCGTCGCGCAGCTGGAAGACGATGCCCAGCGCCTCGCCATAGCTGCTCAAGGCCTCGGTGACCTCGGGCCCGACGCCGGTGAGCAGGGCGGCGGACCGGCAGGTGGTGCGCAGCAGGGCGGCGGTCTTCATGGTCACCATGGCGAGATAGGCGTCCGTACCGCAGGACAGGTCGTTGCGCAGCCGGTCCTCCAGCAGTTGCCCACGGCAGATCTCGACCCCGGTGGTGCCCGCCAGGGCGATGAAGTCGAGCAGCCGCCCCGGCGGAACGCCCTGCGCCCGGTGCCCGGCCATGTCCGCGAAGCCGCGGCACAGCAGGGCGTCGCCGACCAGCAGCGCCCGGTCGGTGCCGAACCCGGCGTGCACGGAGGGACGGCCGCGGCGCTCGGTGTCACCGTCGATCAGGTCGTCGTGGACCAGGCTGGCGGTGTGCTGGGTCTCCAGCGCGACCGCCAGGGCATCGGCCTGGGCGCGGTCGCCGCCGAGCGCCGACACGCACAGCAGGAAGAGCCCGGGGCGCAGCAACTTCCCCTGCGGCAGCAGGGCGTAGCGGGCGATGGTGTCCAGCGCGTCGTCGTCCGCGGGCCACAGCTCATGGGTGCGACGGGCGTAGTAGTGGGCGAACTCCTCTTCGGGGGACTGCTGGTGGGGTGGCGTGCGGAGGTCCAATGCTCCTCGCGGGGGTGCGTCCGGGAACGGGTGTACGTCGTTGGACGGTATCGGAGCAGGGGTCCGCGCGGCCGGTTTTCCACCGATCGTTGCCTGCCCGGGGGGTGCCGGAAACCGGGCCGGGATGACGAAGAGCCGCGTCCGGCCGGGCGCCGGACGCGGCTCCCGGGGCGTTCCCCGGGAAGGGCTTCAGCCCTTCAGTCTCGCCATCCACGCTTCGACATCGGAGGACGTACGGGGCAGGGCGGCGGAGAGATTGCGGTTGCCGTCCGCCGTGACGAGGATGTCGTCCTCGATGCGGACGCCGATGCCGCGGTACTCCTCGGGTACGGACAGGTCGTCGGCCTGGAAGTAGAGGCCGGGCTCGACGGTCAGCACCATGCCGGGCTCCAGGACGCCGTCGACATAGGTCTCGGTGCGGGCGACCGCGCAGTCGTGGACGTCCAGGCCGAGCATGTGGCCGGTGCCGTGCAGGGTCCAGCGGCGTTGGAGGCCGAGCTCCAGGACGCGCTCGGCGGGGCCCGTTATCAGGCCCCACTCGACGAGCTTGGTGGCGAGCACCCGCTGGGCGGCGTCGTGGAAGTCGCGGTACTTGGCGCCCGGCCCGACCGCCGCGATGCCCGCCTCCTGGGCCTCGTACACCGCGTCGTAGATCTTGCGCTGGAGGTCGGTGTAGGTGCCGTTGACGGGCAGCGTGCGGGTGACGTCCGCGGTGTAGAGGGTGTGCGTCTCCACGCCCGCGTCCAGGAGCAGCAGTTCGCCGGAGCGGACCGGGCCGTCGTTGCGCACCCAGTGCAGGGTGGTGGCGTGCGGGCCGGCGGCGCAGATGGAGCCGTAGCCGATGTCATTGCCCTCGACGCGGGCGCGCAGGAAGAACGTGCCTTCGATGTAGCGCTCCGAGGTGGCCTCGGCCTTGTCGAGGACCTTCACCACGTCCTCGAAGCCGCGGACCGTGGAGTCGACGGCCTTCTGCAGCTCGGCGATCTCGAAGTCGTCCTTCACCAGGCGCTGTTCGCTGATGAAGACCCGCAGCTCCTCGTCGCGCTCGGCGGTGACCTTGTCGGTGAGGGCGGCCTCGGTCTCCGCGTCGTGGCCGCGGACGGCGCGGACCGGGCCGGTGGCCCGCGCGAGGGTGTCGGTGAGCTTGCGCACGTCCCGGCAGGGCAGGCCCAGCAACTGCTCGGCCTCGGCGAGGCCGGCCCGGCGGCCGACCCACAGCTCGCCCATGCCGTCGAGCCAGAACTCGCCGTTCTCGCGGCTGGAGCGCGGCAGCAGATGCAGTGTCGCCTGATGGCCGTCGGCCACCGGCTCCAGGACGAGGACGCCGTCCTGGGTCTGGTCGCCGGTGAGGTAGACATACTCGGTCGAGGCGCGGAAGGCGTACTCGGTGTCGTTGGAGCGGGTCTTGAGCCGGCCCGCGGGGATCACCAGGCGCTCGCCGGGGAACCGGGCGGAGAGCTCCGCGCGACGCCGCGCGGTCTCCTGCGCCTGGGCGATGGGCCGCAGGGCGCGCTGCTCGGTGTCGGCCCAGCCGCTCTGCATGTTCTCGGCAAGCTCATCGGAGACGGCCGGGTAGAGGCCGTTCTTCCGCTGCTTTATCGGCTCGTCGCCTTCGGGGTTCTCGGGCGCGGGCTGTTCGGTCACTGCTCTCCTCCTCGAACGGGGCCGCCTTCCATCGTAGGTGTGGCCGAAAGTTATGGAGAAGGCTGCAGAGAGGGTGACGAAATATGGAGTGAAAGCAATAAATCAGTCGAAGTGCGCCACAAGGAGGACGACATCGTCCTCGAGGTCCTCCAGGGTCTCCACGCCGGTGTCCTCCGGCAGCACCGCCCGCAGCACATGGTCGGCGATCGCGTCCGGGTCGCGCCGGGCGCCCTTGGGCACGCTGGCCGCCGCGGTGTGCAGCCGGGCGAAGGCCCGGTCCATCGCATGCCCGGTGCGCTGCAGCAGCCCGTCGCTGTAGAAGAGGAGCGTTTCTCCCGGCTCCGGTTCGATCTCCACGCTGGGCGCCTCCCAGCAGGCGAGCATGCCGAGCGGCGCCGACAGCGAGGTCTCCACATACTCGGTGCGGTGCTCGCCGATGATCAGCGGCGAGCAGTGCCCGGCCCCCGCGACCACGACCTTTCTGACGGCGGGCTCGCAGTAGGCGAAGAGCGCCGTGGCGGCCCGGGCGGGTTCGGTCAGCCGCAGCAGCAGTTCCAGATCGGAGAGGACGGCGACCGGATCCTCGCCCTCCATCACCGCGTACGCCCGCAGCGAGGCGCGCAGCCGGCCCATCGCGGCGATGGCACCGGGGCCGGAACCAGTGGTTCCGCCCACCGCCAGGCCGAGCGCGCCCTCGGGCAGCGGCAGCGCGTCGTACCAGCTGCCGCCGCCGTGCGGCCCGGTGTGGTGCCGGACCGCCAGCCGGACGCCGGGGATGCGGGGCAGCCGGCTGGGGAGCAGCTCCTCGCGGAGGGTGGCCAGGGCGTCCCGGGTGTGGGTGAGCTCGAGCAGCCGGGCGAGGTGCTCGGCGGCGAGGCCGCAGTAGAGGCCGGCCAGGTGGCGGCGGCGTTCGGTGGGCTCGGCCGGTTCCTCGTACAGCCAGACGGCCGCACCGAGCCGGCGCGGTCCGCCGGGCGTCGCCGCGTCCAGCGGCACGGCGTAGCTGGCGGCATAGCCGAGCCGGGCGGCGACCTCGCGGTGGCGGGGGTCGAGGCCGTCCTCGCCCGCGATGTCGGGGCGGCTGGTGCCGGAACGGCTGCCGACCGGGGGAAGGTCGTCGAGGAGCCGTACATACGGGTGGGACGACGGAGGGGCGGTGCGGTCGTGCGGGATGGTCTCGAGATGGCCGAGATCCGCCCGGCCCAGCCCGAGGCCGACGGTCACCGGATGGCCGAAGCCGTCGGCGGGTCGCAGGGTGACCAGGCCGCGGACGGCGCCGACGAGTGCGGCTCCGGCGCGCAGCAGTTCCTGGAGGGCGTCGTCGAGGTTGGTGGTGCGGGCGAGCCGCTCGATCAGTTCCTGGAGCGTGGTGAGGTCGGAGATCCAGCGCGCGAGGTGGTCCTGGACCAGGGCGCCGGCCGAGGGGGCGGCGGCGGGGGAGAGGTGCGGATCGGAGGCAGAAGACGGGGCTGGGGCGGGCACCGGAGGGTCGATTCCGGCCACTTTCGGGAGGTGGGGGGCGTTCATGGTCGGCTGCCCCGGCCGGCCCGTGCGCAACCGGCCGCGCCAGAGGTTCCGGGGAGTGCCTGCGGCATTCCGCCGGACCTTTTCGATCGGCCCGCTGGCCTGCGTTTTCCATGGAATAGCACCGCAAACCCCCTGTCGTGGTGCGCGCTATCGGAGACTCCACATGTACACGCCCCGGTGAGCGGATGTCCAGCATTGGACCAGTGGGAATGATGGTGTCTGAGGGGTTTTGAAGTTGGCCGGAAAATAGTGCCGTCGTTGTCGAATTGCGGTCGACTGGCGTTGTTCGGCAGCGCGTCACCATCACTGCGGTGGGTACGTACTGGAGGACGGGCAAGGGGAGTTGGCGCGGTCCGGAACCCGGCGGCGGGCCCCGGCGTCTTACCCGGCAACGGCCACGCCCGTCCCGAGCGGTGTGGGGCAACCCATGCCGTGGGCGAGGGGCGCACCGGCCCAGCACAAAGCGCCAGGCGCGCGCCACCCTCCGCCAGGTTTCACGCCCGGCCCCCGGCGTGATGCGCTGCGTTGTATGCGCAGTGGCTTGTGATCCATGTGGTGCGTCGGTCCCGGAGGACCACGGCGCGTTGAGTGCCGCGCCAGGCAATGCCCGTAGTGCCATGTAGTCCATGCAGTCCACGCAACGCGTCACGCGGTGCGACACGCGGTGCGAGCTCGACCCGCAGTGCTAGACGGCCCTCGTCTCCGACCAGGGCACACCTTCGGCGTTCACGGAAGGGAACGAGCGCTCATGCGCGAGATCCTCGGCAGGCGACGCAGGCTGTCGCTTCGGCGAACCGGCCGTTCCGCGGTGCTCACCGCGGCCTTGACCTACGCCACCGAATGGCAGTGGCCCGTACTCCCGGGGGCGGGCCTGCGGCCCGGCATCGGCCGGGTGCGCGAGTGCGGCTGTGCCCACCCGGACTGCGCGACCCCCGGTGCCCACCCCTTCGACCCCGGGCTGCTGGCGGCCACCACGGACGCCCGGATGGTCCGCTGGTGGTGGACCAACCGGCCCGAGGCGCCCATCGTGCTCGCCACCGGGGCGCGCGCGGCGTGCGCGGTGAGCCTGCCGGCGGTTGCCGGGGTGCGCGCGCTGACGGCCCTCGAGCGCGCGGGCGTACGCCTCGGCCCGGTGGTCGCGACCCCCACCCGCTGGGCGCTGCTGGTGGCCCCGTACTCGCTGGAGGTCCTCGGGGAGCTGCTGCACCGTCAGGAGTGGGTGCCCGGCTCGCTGCGCTTCCACGGGGAGGGCGGCTATGTGGTGCTGCCGCCGTCGGTGACGGGCTCCGGACGGGCGCGCTGGGAGCGCGCGCCGCAGCCGCGGGCGGGCGCCGTGCCCGGCACGCGGCCCTGGCTGCCCGATGTGGCCACCGTGGTCGACGTCCTGGTCGAGCAGAGCGCGGCCTCGGGCACGCCGGACGGCGGCAGCAGGCTCGCGTACTGACCCCGCCGCACGGCCTCCGCGCGGCCGCCCGAACGAGGGAAGCTGAGAGCGCGTACGGACGGGAGACGCACGCGCTCTCACTCGTACGGGTGTAAGTCGCGCCGAGAACTACGGGAATCGGGCGTACAACGGCCGGATGGGAGCCGTCGCGCCCGTATCTTTCCGGCGAGGGCCCGTGTCGGGTGCCGTGTCCGAGGCACCGGCGGTCCGGTGGGGCGCGCCCTGGAGCCGCCCCGCGATCCCGTGTCCTTCGGCGAACTTGCAGCAGGTGGTCCCCATGGAGCGTGTGCCCGGCGTGTGCCAGCAGCGTGCGGCGAATCTCCGCATGGTCGCCCTCGCGAGCGCGGTGGCGCTCGCCATCGTGCTGCCGCTGGCGGCGGCGACCGCCGGCCCGGCGGGCCTGTCCGGCCGCGCCAAGACCGGGCCGGACAAACGGCAGGGCAAGCAGGACCCGGCGCGCGGCAGGCAACGGGCCCGGGCGGCGGGCGCCGCCTCCCCCGCCGCCGAAGGGGAGTCCGACGCCCGGCCCGACGGCGGCCCGGGCAGTCCGCTCGCCGCCCCGGCGGACGGCTCCCGCGGCTCCGCCGCCCAGTGCGGCCCCGAACTCGACTCCCCCGAGGGCCTGGAGGCCCAGACCTGCGTCCTGGCGGACGGGGACGGGACCTGGGCGCGCACCTACTACCGCAATGGCACCGGCGGCCGGCCGACGGGCGTGCTGACCCTGATGGCCCCGGACGGGCGGACGCTGGAGGTGCGCTGTCCGATGTCCGCCACCGGGACCTCGGAGGTGTGCGAGACACCGCACCGGGCGTCCCTGCGCGGACATGGCGCGTATACGGCGGTTGCGGAGATCGTTTCGGAGCAGGGGAAGCTGTTGCTCCGCTCCGGGAGCAACTCGCCGGTGCCCACGGCGGATTAGCGAACCGCCGCCGGGCGGTCGTCCCGGGCGGGGGCGTACGCGGGGGGCGTGCAGGCCGCGCAGCTGGGCGGCGACGGGGAAGCACCGGGTGGGACCGCGGTTGGCGGGCGGGGCCCGGCAGCGTCCGGACATGGAAGTGCCCGATCGCTGGCGACGGGGGATGCACCAGCGACCGGGCTCCTAGAACGGTAACAAGAGATCGGCGGTTCGCAAATTCGATCGTGGATTTCCGGACGCGGATTTCCGGTCTGACAGCGGGAGTTGTGACCCGAGTCACGGGAAGGGACGGGTCCGGGGCCCCGGAAGAGCGGCCTCCGCGGCCTCCGCGTCTTCCGGGTCTTCCGGGGCGAAGGCCGTCAGTTCAATGTGATCTGACGGCTTGTGAGCCCGTTGCGCGCCCGCCGCTCGTCCGCCGTCAGCGGCATCCCGTCGGCGAGCGCCGCGGCGAACCGCTCCGCGAAGGCCGCGGCGGGCTTCTCCACCTCCGCCGCGCCCATCGCCCCCGGCAGGTCCCACACCGGCACGGTCAGGCCGTGCGCGCGGAACGAGCCGACCAGGCGGGTGCCTTCGCCGAGCGAGGACGCGCCGGCCGCGTGCAGGCGGGCGAGCGCGTCCAGCAGCTGCTCCTCGGGGTGGGTCATCACCCAGCGCAGGTGGTTCTTCTCGGGCGTCCGGCACCAGTACGCGGCCTCGGCGGCGGCCAGCCGGACGGTCGGGATCGCGGCGGCGTTGGCGCGCTCCAGGGAGGCGGTGACCTCGCTGGAGGCGTTCTCGGCGTTCTCGATCCAGAACTCGAACCCGGTGTGCACCACCGGCTCGAAGGGGCCCGCCGGGTCCAGCAGGTCCTGCAGCCGCGGCCCGTCGGCCCCGGTGCGGGCGGCGGCCACCGGGGTGCCCGGCTCGGCGACCAGCGCGCGCTGGAGGGTGTCGGCGAGGTCGCGGCTGAGGTCGCCGGAGGGCGTGTCGTTCTGCAGGCCCAGCAGCACGGCGCCGTTGTCGCGGCGCAGGGCGGGCCAGGCCATCGGCAGCACGGTGGCGAGGGTCACCGAGGGCACGCCCTCGGGGAGCCCGCCCTTGAGGCCGAGCTCGACGGTGGCCGCGGGCACCAGCTCGCGCAGCGCGACCCAGTCGGCCTCGCCGGGCAGCCCCTCGAAGGGCCTCTGCACCAGCTCGGTCACGGCGTGTGAGGCCTGCTGCCCGTGGCAGGCCTTGTAGCGCCGTCCCGAGCCACAGGGGCAGGGTTCGCGGGCGCCGACGACGGGGATCGGACCGTTGCCGGGCGGCGGTGTGGCGGCCTTGGTCTGGGGGCGGCGCTTCTTGGCCATGGCGTGCGTGTCTCCCGATCGTGCGTTCGGCTCGTGTGCCCCTGGCACATGTTGACGGGCGCGAGCCTAGCGCTCGGTCGGGTCCGGTCCGCGGCACGCTCGGACATCGTTGTCGGTGCTGACTCCTCGGTACTCCCTGCGCGGATCTACGCGCGTTGTCACGACAGCTCGTCCAGATCGGCGAATTCCAGTTCGGGGTCCAGCCCGGGGGTGAGTTCAACGCGCGTAGCGAAACCGGCGCGCGCCGACAGCGCGGCCCATACGGTCACCTCGCCGGAGGCGTCCCGCACCCCCCAGTCCTGGGAGAGCGCGCTGATGATGTTGAGGCCGCGACCGCCGCGGGCGGTGACCGAGGGGGTGGCCGGAAACGGCCTGGTCGGTCCGCCGCCGTCGGTGACCTCGACGGTGAGCCGGCCGCGCTCGTCCACCCGCCAGGCGGCGAGCACTCCGCCGCCGCCCGCTCTCGCACCGTTCTCCCGGCTCAGCGGGCGTCCGTGGCGGTACGCGTTGCTGAGCAACTCCGAAAGGATCAGTACGGCATCGTCGATGACCGGATCCGGAACCCCGCTGGTACGCAACTCCTCGCGCATCCGGTGTCTTGCCTCGCCCACACCGGCGGGACCATGGGGTACGGCCATGATCGACGACGTGGGCACCTCCTGTGCCACCACCAACGCCACCCCCGAGACCTCCTTTGCCCCACGTCACGGGATGGATGCCCCAATGGCCTGGACCGGAAACCGGCCACCCCGGGCCCGGTGGGGCACTCACCCCGGCCGAACACGCACCGAACGCGCCGGTGCACTCCAGGTCACGGAAACGGGAGCGCACGAACACCGCTAGCGGCGCCCGAGTTGAGTGAGAACCGCCTTGGGGCGGTTGGTGATGACCGCGTCCACGCCGAGGCGCAGACAGAGCTCGATGTCCTCCGGCTCGTTCACGGTCCAGACGTGCACCCGGTGTCCCGAGCGGTGCAGCCGGGCCACATAACCCGGGTGGTTGCGGACGATCCGGATGCTCGGCCCCGCGATGCGCACGCCCGGCGGCAGCCGCCCGTCGCGCAGCCGCGGCGAGACGAACTGCATCAGATAGACAGTCGGGATGGCGGGCGCGGCCGCCTGCACCCGGTGCAGTGAACGGGCGGAGAAGCTCATCACCCTTACGGGCGAGGGCTCGCCCCGGGGCGGCCGGGCGAGGCCGAAGCGGCCGAGCTGGGCGAGGAGTTTCTCCTCGACCTGTCCGGCCCAGCGGGTGGGGTGCTTGGTCTCGATGGCCAGCTCCACCCGGCGGTCCGCGTCGGCGACGAGTTCGAGCAGCCGCTCCAGGGTGAGGACGGCGGTGCTGTCCGGGTCGGGAGTCTCCTGGTCGGGGGCCTCCTTGTCGCCGGCCTGGCCCTTCCAGGATCCGAAGTCCAGCGTCGCGAGGTCGGCCAGCTCCAGGGTGGAGACCGCGCCCCGGCCGTTGGACGTGCGGTTCACCCGGCGGTCGTGGACGCAGACCAGATGCCCGTCGGCTGTCAGCCGCACATCGCATTCCAGGGCGTCGGCGCCGTCCTCGATCGCCTTGCGGTACGCGGCCAGTGTGTGCTCGGGCGCGTCCTCGGACGCTCCGCGGTGGGCGACGACGGCGAGGGGATGGCGCTCGGGTCGGATGTCCCGGGCCGGGTGCGCATAGGTCACCGCGTTATGGTGCCACCGCCTGGCACAATCGCGCATGGACCCTTTGTCCGGTTGTACGGGCGGGGAGCCGGCGAGGGAGGGGCGCACAGCCTCCGCTTATGGCGGTCTGATGCGCCATGGGAAAAGCTGTCCGGCAGGCGTGGCCCGAAGTCATTGAACTACTGACGTGTACCTGATGAGGAGACAACTGTGAGCACCGAGAACGAGGGCGCCGCCGTTCCGTCCACGGCCGGGCCGCAGCCGGCGTCTTCCGCCTCCTCTTCCGCCTCTTCCGCCTCCTCCGCTCCGGAGCCCGGGCCCGCACCCGCGGAACACCCCGCTCCGCCGGCCGCCCCGCCCGCCCCGCCCGCTCCGCCGTCGCCCGAGCAGACCGCCGCGCCCGCGGACGCCGCCGGGCCGGCGCCGGGCGCTCCCCCCGCCCCGCCCACCGGCACCTGGTACAACGCGGCCGGCGCGGCCTCGCAGCCGTATGGCGCCCCCTTCGGCGGCGGCCCCGTGGGCCCGCCCGGGCCCTGGGGCGCTCCGGCCCCGCAGCCGCGCAGGCGGGCCGGCGGGCTGGTGGCCGCGGTGCTGGCGGCGGCGCTGGTCGCGGGCGCGATCGGCGGCGGCGTCGGCTACTGGGCGGCGGACCGCAACGACAGCGGCTCGACGACCGTCTCCTCCGCCGGCGATCCCAAGCTGCAGAGCCGCACCCCGGGCTCCGTCGCGGACATCGCGAGCAAGGCCCTGCCGAGCGTGGTCACCATCGAGGCGCAGAGCAGCAGCGGCGACGGCGGCACCGGCACCGGCTTCGTCTACGACCGGCAGGGCCACATCCTCACCAACAACCATGTGGTCGCCTCGGCCGCCGACGGCGGCAAGCTCTCGGTGACGTTCTCCAACGGCAAGCAGTACGACGCCGAGGTCATCGGCCGTGCCCAGGGCTATGACGTCGCGGTCATCAAGCTGAAGAACCCTTCCGGCGCCACCCTCAACCCGCTGCCGCTCGGCGACTCCGAGAAGACCGCGGTCGGCGATGCGACGGTCGCGATCGGCGCGCCCTTCGGCCTGTCCGGCACCGTCACCACGGGCATCGTGAGCGCCAAGAAGCGCCCGGTCGCCTCCAGCGACGGCGGCGGCCGGGGCAATGCCTCGTATATGAGCGCCCTGCAGACGGACGCGTCGATCAACCCCGGCAACTCCGGCGGTCCGCTGCTCAACGCCCAGGGCGCGGTCATCGGCATCAACTCCGCCATCCAGTCCGCGGGCAGCGGCGGTGGTTTCGGCGGCGGTCAGGGTCAGTCCGGCAGCATCGGCCTGGGCTTCGCGATCCCGATCAACCAGGCGAAGAACGTCGCCGACCAGCTGATCAAGACCGGCAAGCCGGTCTACCCGGTCATCTCGGCCACGGTGAACATGAAGGACTCCGGAGGCGGGGCCAAGATCGCCGCCAATGACACCAACGGCGACCCGGCCGTCACCCCCGGCGGCCCGGCCGACAAGGCCGGTCTCAAGCCGGGCGATGTGATCACCAAGCTCGACGACACCAAGATCGACAGCGGCCCCACCCTGATCAGCGAGATCTGGACCCATCAGCCGGGCACCAAGGTCACGGTGACCTATGTCCGCGGCGGCAAGCAGTCGACCACGGAGATCACCCTGGGCGAGCGCACGGGCGACAACAAGTAGTACGGATCGGGCGCGAACTCTCCCCCGTCCGGCGAGAGTTCGCGCCCGCCGACCGGACCGGCACATGAAGAGCAAGCCCCGCCCCATGGCGAAGCGCACCCCCATGGCGAAGCGCACCCCGCCGAAGAAGCGCCGCCCTCCGGCGAAGCGCAGGCCCGCGAAGAATCGCCGCCCCCCGCGCTTCGCCTGGGTGGCGACGCTCACCGTGAACACCCTGCTCGGCTATTTCGGCGCACTGCCGCTCAGCTACATTTGGATCTTCCTCGTCAACTACCCGCTCGCCGCACTGGGTCTGACCGAGCGCGAACCCCTCCGGAGCGACGGCCTGCCGCTCTGGCTCGTTCTCCTCGTCGGCGTGGTCGGCATGTTCGCCCTCGGCTGGGTGGGCATCAATCTGATCGTCCGCAAGCTCGTCCGGCTCCCCGCCCGCCGCTACTGGCAGGTCAGCGTGGCCACCGTGCTCCTGCCGTCCGCCGTCCTCACCGCCGTCCCGGACGCCTGGCAGACGCCGAGCCTGCTGTGATCCAACAGCCCGGGCTGCGGAGACCGGGCGAGCGGGACGTCCCCCGGCTGCGGTGTTGAATGAGCGGCATGACGATCCGACCGGCCCGCGCGAACATCGACCCCGTCTCCGCCGAGCCCCCGATTCCCGACACCGAGCGTGTGGTCCGGGACGAGGACTGGTACGGACAGGACCTGTCGGGCCGGGTCTACACGCGTTACTCCTTCCTCGACACCGACTGGACCGAGGTCGTGAACGAGGGCGCGGTCTTCGACACCTGCACCTTCTCCGGGGTGCGTTTCAACGCCTCCCGGCACATGGGCGCGGCGTTCACCAACTGCACCTTTCGCCGCTGCACCTTCTTCGACACCTCCTTCACCGACTGCAAGTTCGTCGGAAGCCTCTTCCAGCAGTCGGACTTCACTCTCTTCCAGGTGACCGGAGGTGACTGGTCCTTCGTCGGCCTGCCCGGCGCGGACCTGCGCAAAGCCACTTTCGACGGAGTGCGGATGAGGGAGGCCGACCTCACCGCCGCGCGGCTGGAACAAGCGACCCTGACGGCCACGGACCTGTCCGGGGCGATGCTCCACAGCGCCCGGCTCACGGCCGCCGACTTGCGGGGCAGCGACCTGTCCGCCCTGGACCCGCTGACCGTGCAGTTGTCGGGGGCCACCATCAGCCTGGAACAGGCCGCGGTCATTGCCACGGCCCTCGGCCTGAACGTCGTGTAGGCCCCCGTCGGCAAGGCCGGGTGCGGCGCTGTGGCCAACCTGTGGCCGGCCCGCTCGCCCCGAACGGCGCACCCGGTAGGCTGTACCCGCTCCGCAGCAGGTAGGGCGGGGTGAGGAGGCTTGCCCGAGCGGCCTAAGGGAACGGTCTTGAAAACCGTCGTGGCAGCGATGTCACCGTGGGTTCAAATCCCACAGCCTCCGCAGAGGCCAGCGTAGGCGCTGGTCAGAAGGGGTGCCCCTGGTTGGGGGCGCCCCTTTCGCATGGGGCCTGTCTCACTTTGGATCACCGGTATCCCGGTGTTGACCAGTGCGTGTGGCCCATTTGTGGCCCGGGCCAGAGCGGCCCAGGGCACCTTTGGATGGGCATAGTTGGCGACTGGTTCCTGACAGCGCGGGCGACGGCCGTTACGGTTCCACGCAGGGCGGCGTATGGAGGGGGACTGATGCGGATAGGGACGAAGATCGGGCCGGTCGGCGTGGGAGTGAGCACCCGCCGGAGACGCAGGCTGAAGATGACCGGAGGCCAGATCCTGTTTGTCATCGTCGCCGTGCTGGTGCTCCGCGCTTTCGGCGTGCTGCCCTGAACGCTTCTCGTCCTGAGCGCCAGGCGATCTCGATTGAAGGTCTGTGAAGGTGCAGGTCAGGCGGAACGTACTGGCACCTTAGGGCTGGCCTAAGCCCGTGCCCTCCACCGTGGCGGAACGCGAAGAGGAGTGGGGGGGGGGGCGGGGGGGGGGGGGGGGGCCGGCCGGCGGGGGGGGGGGCGGGAGGGGGGGGGCGGGGGGGGGGGGGGCGGCGGCGCGGGGGGGGGGGGGCTGGTGTTGTGGGTCGGGGGGGGGG